>JAYVUQ010000567.1:0-3645 GCA_043787785.1 Bryobacteraceae bacterium | reverse complement strand
GCCTTGAGAGCAAAATCAGCCTCGCTGAGGCTAACCTGCTTGCGGCGGATCTGAATGGTGGCCCGTTCGTTGTCGAGCTTGCGATTGCGTAGGAGGGGCTGGATGTATGAGAACACTAACTGCGGGGTGACATACGGCGATAGGCCCGTAAATGGATTATTGGTGGTGAGGCGATTGTTATTAAAATCCACTCGCGCGGTGGCACCCTGGAAATTGAGCTTCTGGCCGAGAGATAAGTTATTGATAAAAGAACGCTCCACTAACTTTCCGGCGGCGGATACCAACACACTGGGCGTGGGAGTAGCGCGGCTCTCAAAGCCGGGCGCGTACCGGAAGAAGGGGTCGTAGACGCCCTGCGCCGTCAGCAAGGATTGCTGGCTTAGCTGCGTATTCACACGATCGATCTCAATTTCGAGGTTACTGGCCAGCGCCATCTCGATGGCCGCCCTCAAGGTAAGCTGGCGCTGAGTGGCGCCGACGCCAACCCGGGTCGTCAGGGCATCGGCATCGGCGGCGGAAGTCCCGGCGAAGGTGAGTAAGACCAACAACCCGGCCGTCGCCGTGCGAAAACGGAGCATGCCCGTTAGACGGTTCCAGAGACCAGCATGGGCCAGGTCATCGAAAAGTGAATAGGCCACCGGAGTTACTAGCAAAGTAAGTAAGAGACAAAGCGTCTGGCCGCCGATGACGATAATGGCGACGGAACGGCGGGAACCGGAACCCGCGCCGCCGCCCAACGCCAGCGGGATCATACCGGCCACCAGGGCCGCGGTGGTCATCAAAATGGGGCGCAGGCGGTCGAGGCAGCCCTTAATGATCGCCTCGGGCCGCGCCAGCCCCTCGCGGCGCAAATTCTTGATGTGGTCGATCTGCAAAATTGAGTTTTTCTTTACAATGCCGAAGAGCACGAGGATACCGACGGAAGAGTAAATGATCTGGTAATTCTCTTTGAATACTAACAAGGAGAGGACGGCAAAGGGCACCGAGAGCGGCAGGCTGAGTAAGATCGTGATCGGGTCGACGAAACTCTCAAACTGCGAGGCGAGCACCATATACATGAAGATGATTGAAAGCACAAAAGCCACCACGAAGTTCGAGGCGGCCTTACCGAATTCGCGGCTCGCGCCGGCGAGTGCCGTAGAATAGCCGGGCGCCATACTCATCGCGTCCTGCTCTTTTTGCAGGACTTCGAGCACATTCGACAACGACTGCGGCGCCACGATATTGGCGGAGAGCATGATCTGGCGTTGACGATTGTATCGTTCGATCTGGGTGGGGCCAATGGACTCTTCGAAGCTGGCGACGTTCGATACCGGGACGTTGCCGAGCGTGGAGGAGGGAACATAGAGACGCCCCAGTGCGCCAGGAGAATCGCGGAATGCTTTGTCCACTCGCAACTGAACATCGATGCGGTCGTCACCGTCGCGATAAGTAGAAACCTGGCGATCCCCGCCGACCAAGGTACGCAGCGCCGTCGCGATAGAAGATACACTTACATTCAGGTCAGCCGCCTTATCGCGGTTGATCTTCACGCGTAACTCCGGTTTGCCGCCTTCAAACGAGCTTTCGACGTCTTCTACGCCTTCGAGCGCGGCTAACTTGCCATTGAGGATCGTGGCGTACTTGTCCAGTTGGGCCAGATCTGGCCCTTGGAGAGTGAACATGAGGTTCTTGTTCGGGCCGCCGCCCTGTATGAGCGCCGGGCGCTGGACGCTGATGATGAGATCCTTGTAAGTGGAAAACTTCTCGCGCGCGATCTTCATGATGGCGTCCTGGCTGATGGTACGCTCTTTGTCATCTACTAGGCCGACCAGAATAAAGCCGCGGTCGACTTTGCGAAGTTGATCAGCGCCTACCGTCGTCAGCACACTTTTGAAGCCCGGCAACTTGCGGCACTCATCCTCGAGGCGAGCCATGGTGGCGTCAGTACCCTCCAAGGATGAGCCGGGCGGAAGGCGTACGATGACTTCAAATTCGCCTTGGTCGTCGACCGGAAGAAAGTCCTTGCCCACCATCGTGAACAAAGGAATCGACGAGCCCATCACCAGGAGGCAGATGACTGAGATCACCCAGCGGTGGCTCATCGACCAAAGTAACATCGCTCGATAAGCATTGTTGGCTTGCGTGAGAATCCAGAACTCTTTGTGCGACTTAGTCGCTTCTTTTTTGGTAAGAAAGCGCGAGCTCAGCATCGGAGTGAGGATGAAGCTGACTAACAGAGAAACCATCACCGCGAAGGCGGCCGTATAACCGAAACTCGACATGAAGCGGCCCACAATGCCGCTCATCAGCGCCACGGGCATGAAGATGATGACGAGGCTCAAAGTAGTGGCGAGCACGGCCAGACCAATCTCCCGCGTGCCTTCAATGGCGGCCTGCATGGGTTCCATCCCGTCAATCTGCATCTTCCGGAAGATATTCTCGAGCACCACAATGGCGTCGTCAATGACAATGCCGACCATCATCACCAGGGCGAGCATCGTAATCTGGTTGAGCGTAAAGCCCATGGCGTTCATCAGCGTGTAAGTAGAAATGATGGACGTGGGAATGGCGACGGCAGCGATCAGCGTAGAGCGCCAACTACGCAAGAACACCCAGACGATAAACGCCGCGAAAAGACCGCCTTCAATTAAGTGGGTTTGCACGGCTTCAAAGGCCTGCTGAATGAAGTTGGATTGGTCGCGCGTATAGCGGATCTGGAAGTCCTTCGGCAGGCGGGGAGTTAGTTCCGCCACTTTATTCTTGACGTCTTTGATGACGGCCAGCGAATTTGTCCCAGCTTGCTTGCGAACCTCGAGAACGACGGCGGGTATGCCATCCAGGCGAGCCAGTGTGCGCGGCTCCTCAAAGCCATCGACGACGCGGCCAATATCGCTGACGCGGACCGGAGCCCCGCCCGTGTTGGCAATGACGATGCGGGCAAAATCCTGCGGACGTTCCACGCGGCCGAAGGTACGCAAAGACATTTCACGACGGCCTTGGTCAATATTGCCGCCGGGCACCTCGACGTTTTGCGAAGCCAGCGCCGCGCGCACTTGGTCTACATTGAGGCCGTATGCCTGCAGCTTGTTTCCATCCAGCCAGATCTGGATCTGCCGCAGGCGTTCGCCCACAAACTTCACTTGTCCCACCCCGTTGATGGACTCGATATTCTTCTTGATGATGTCGTCGGCCAACTTAGTAGTTTCGCGGGGATCACGCGGCGAGGAGATGGCGATGTTGACCACGGGCGCGGCGTCAGTGGCGATTTTCTCCACCACCGGCGGGTCAGCGTCTTTGGGCAACTGCGACAACATGGCGCTGATCTTGTCGCGCACTTCCTGGGCGGCGACGTCGGAGTCGCGCGAGATTGCGAACTGAATGCTGACGAGCGAAAGACCTTCGGAGGAAACCGAGCGCAGCTCTTCGATGCCCGAGATGGTGTTCACCGCCTCTTCAATTCTTTTGGAGACTTGCGTCTCTACCTCTTCGGGGGCCGCACCGCGGAGCGTGGTGGTGACGGTGACAATCGGCAGTTCGATCTTCGGGAAAAAGTCGACGCCCAGTTGCCGGTAGGCGTTTAAGCCCAGCACCACCAGCGCCAGGATGAGCATGGTGGCGAAGACCGGACGTTTGATACAAATTTCGGCTAGTTTCTGCATGGCC
>JAYVUQ010000566.1:0-8528 GCA_043787785.1 Bryobacteraceae bacterium | reverse complement strand
ACCCTGTGAACGTGCGCATTCTTTTTTCGTTCGCGCTGTTGAGCGCGGCCTACGCGGCAAGTACCACCACCTGGGAGCTGAATACCTTTCAGGATTTTGTGAAAGGCAAGTTCACCGGCGTGGCGCTCACCCGCGATGGGCGGCTGGAGCGGGCGCCAGCAATGAAGCTGGTGTATGATCCGGAAGAGTCGGCTATCTGGTCGGTTGCCGCGACGCCGGACGGACGCGTGTATCTCGGCACCGGGCCGCGCGGTAAGCTTTTTGAGGTCGATGCGGCGGGAAAAGGCAAGTTACTCTGGACAGCTCCCCAGCCCCTGATCTTCGCCGTTACCATCGGTGCCCAGGGCATTGTCTACGCGGCTACTTCTCCCGATGGCCGGGTTTACCGCATTGAGAATGGCCGTGCCACCGAGTATTTCAACCCCAAGGCTAAATACATCTGGGCCCTGGCCGCCGCTCCCGACGGGCGTCTCTTTGTTGCGACGGGCGACGAAGGTAAGATCCACGTGGTGACTGACGGCCGGGCTGAGACTTACTACGAGACCGGACAGACTCATGTCACCGCCTTGGCCATCGATCCACAAGGTCGGCTTTTAGCAGGTTCGGAGCCGAATGGCATCGTCTACCGAATCACCGCGAAGGACAAGGCGTTTGTGCTGTACGACGCAGCGCTGCCGGAGATCCGCGCGCTGCTGGCCGGTGCCGATGGGTCTTTGTATGTGGCCGCCTTGGGCGGATCCTTGGCGAAAAAAACGGCCGCCGCCGCGAACCCTGTTGTTCCTCCCGTGGCCGGTGCGCCCATCAGCATCACGGTTACCGACGATGCCCAAGCGGGGCTTGAGTTAAAGCCTAAAGACGCGAAGCCCGCTAACACCGCGCCCACTCCTGCGGTTACTTCGGCATTGGTGCCGACGGTGGAATATGCGGGCGTTGAGAAATCTGCGATCTATCGCATCCATCCCGATAATACGGTGGAGACGCTCTGGACGAGTAAAGAAGAGAACGTCTACGACCTCTTGGAACAAGACGGTGCCTTGTTCTTCGCGACCGATCTGCAGGGCCGCATTTACCGGCGCACGGCGGATAACCATTTATCGTTGCTGGCCCAGACCGAGCAAGGCGAAACTACGAGGCTCGTTTCAGTGAAGGGCGGCTTACTCGCGGCCACTGCCAATCGAGGACGACTGTTTCGGCTGACGACGGCGCCGGTCGCCTTGGGGCAATACGAATCACCGGTGCACGATGCGAATACGGTGGCCAAGTGGGGGCGCTTGGCGCTAACTGGTGGGGCGGCTACTAAGCTTGAGATGCGCAGCGGCAACACCGCGCGGCCCGACCGCACGTGGAGCGATTGGGAACCCCGCAGCCCGGCAGCGCGTTATGTCCAGTGGCGAGCCGCGTTGGTCGATGCAGTGGACGCGGTCCGTTTGTTCTACGTGCCGCAAAATACTCCGCCGGCGATGAAGTCGATTACTGTGGTTGGGCAAACCGTAGCTTCACAAAATGTCGCCAAGCCCAGTGCCGCCGCGTCGACGGCTACGGCGGCTTACACGTTGACGGTTACCGACACCGGAGAGGCGGGCCCGGCGAGTTCTACCGGAACACCGGCGCAGATAATACTCCGATCGTCGACGCGGCAGTTAGTCATCGTCTGGCAAGGCGAGGACTCGGACGGCGATCCGTTGCTGTACAACCTAACTTATCGCGGCGAAGGCGAGTCGCGCTGGAAACTGCTGAAGAGTAACACCAGCGAACTGGCGCTAACGGTGGACGCGGATGTCTTTGCCGACGGCCGCTATTGGTTCCGTGTGGTGGCTTCGGACAGAATGGCGAATACGGGTGAGTCGGCTCGGGAAGCCGAGTTAGTCAGCGGCCCGGTGGTGGTGGACAACACGCCACCCACGGTGGTCTCGCTGAAGGCGAATGGCCGTTTGGAGTACCGGCTCACCGCCGCGGATAACCTGAGCGAGTTGCGCCGCTGCGAATATTCGCTTGATGCCGGCATTTGGAATTTACTCGAAGCCGAAGACGGCATTACCGATTCCCTTGCCGAAACCTTTCAGCTCATACTTTCCTCACTCACGGCCGGCGAACACACACTTACCTTCCGGGTGACGGATGCGGCGGGAAACGTCACGGCTCGTAAGTTGTTGGTTGAATAAGTACCTGGTGGAGAGCCTCAATGTACAACTGGTGCTCGGCGGCTAAGATTCGTTTCGATAGATCATCCACCGTGTCTCCAGGTAACACCGGTACCGCGGCTTGGCGTAGAATAGGCCCGGCGTCCATTTCTTCCACTACATAGTGTACGGTACAGCCGGAGATCTTCACGCCATAGTCAAGCGCTTGCTGCTGAGCATTTAGGCCTGGAAAAGATGGCAACAGCGAAGGATGAATGTTAAGGATGCGCGCCGGGAAGGCTTGAATCATCACTGGCGTTAGAAGACGTAGAAAACCGGCCAAACAAATCAGGTCCACTTTGTTTTGGTGCAATATGTCGACTAACTGCCGGTCATACTCCTCGCGCGCGACGCCTTTCGAGGGCAAGCTGATCGCGTTTAAGCCCATATGCCGGGCAGTTTCGAGCCCTTTCGCCTCGGGTCGATTTGAAATTACCGCGGCGATTTCGGCCGGTAATCGGCCATCTTGGACGGCCCGGGCGATGGCTTCAAAATTAGAGCCGCGGCCAGAAAGCAGAATGCCCAGCCGCGTCATACGTAGCGGACGCGATCGCCCTTCGCCTTAGTGACTGAACCAGTCACCGAACCGATGACATAGCTCTTTTCTCTTAACTTTTTCAGGAGTGTTTGAGCCGCCGAGAGTTTCTTCTCCGGTATCACGAGCACCATGCCGATGCCCAAGTTGAAGGTACGACGCCAGTCGTCCTCCGGTACGTTGCCGCGTTCGCGGAGCGAGGCAAAGACGGGTAGCACGGGCCAGCTTTGGGTATCGATTTCGACGCCCAGTCCTTTGGGTAGCACGCGCGGGATGTTATCGGTCATCCCGCCGCCGGTGATGTGGGCGGCGCCGCAGACGAGGCCCGCTTCCTGCAAGGCGCGCAAGGGCTTCAAGTAACTGCGATGCACCTTGAGTAACTCGTCGGCGACGGTGATTCCAAGTTCGGGAACTACAGAATCGACCTTGAGGTCGGTGAAGAAAATGCGGCGCGCGAGCGAATAACCGTTAGTGTGTAAGCCGGTAGAGGGCAGGCCGAGTAGCACGTCGCCGGGTTTGATGCCGTCACCGGTCAGCAGTCGCGAACGCTCTGCGGCACCGACGATGAAGCCTGCGACGTCGTACTCGCCGGGCTGGTAGAAGCCGGGCATCTCGGCGGTCTCGCCACCGATTAAGGCGCAGCCATTGCGCTTGCAACCACGGGCTAACCCGCTGACGACGCTGGCGCAGACTGCCGCGTCGAGCGTGCCGACGGCGAAGTAGTCCAAAAAGTAAAGGGGGCGCGCGCCCTGGACGGCGATGTCGTTGACGCAGTGGTTGACGAGGTCCTCGCCGATGGTGTCGTGGCGGCCGGCCATTTGGGCGACCCTCAATTTGGTGCCCACGCCATCGGCCGATGAAATCAGCACTGGCTTCTTGAAGCCTTCGAGGGCGTACATAGCGCCAAAGCTGCCGATGCCGGTAAGCACTTGGGGGGTGAAAGTGGCGCGGGCCAGCTTCTTGATGGAGGATACGGCGCGATCAGCTTCGTCAATATTGACGCCGGCGTCCGCATAGCGGAGGGCCTTCTTAGGGTGACTCATTTGTACTTTCGATTGGCAATCGGGGAACGAAACTTCTATGATAGCGGAACCATGTGTTTGATTCTGCCTCTGTTTCTGTTTTTGATTCTCGCGATATCGGTCTGGGCCGAAGTGCCTTCTGGGTTGGCCATCCGCAACGCCCGAGTCGTGACCGTGAGCGGCGCGGTGCTGTCGAAGGCCACCGTCTTGATTCGTGATGGCTTGATTGAAGCCGTCGGTGCAGACGTGGCCGTGCCAGCCGATTCCTGGCTGATTGAAGGTGAAGGCCTCACTGTGTATCCGGGCTTGGTGGACGCACTCTCCACCCTGGGTCAGGATGGGCGCCCTGTGGGTCCCGGTGCCGTGCCCACGGCTCAGCCTACTCCCGCGCGCGGGCCGGAGGATCGGCCGCGGACCTTCAGTTGGGAGCGCGTGGCCGATAAGGTGCGGGCGAATGACCCGCGGGTGGAGGCGGCGCGGGGCGCGGGCTTCACGTCGGCGATGACCTTCCCCAATAATGGTATTTTCGCGGGCCAGGGCGCGGTGATGAACCTGGGCGACGCGCGGCCGTCGCGGCTGATTGTGCAATCGCCAGCAGGGCAGTATGTCTCGCTGACTGTGGGTGGCCGCGCGGGCGGGGGCTTTCCGAGTTCGCTGATGGGCGTGATTGCTTATATCCGCCAGTGCTACCTGGATCTCGATTACTACAGGCAGGCCAAGGCCGCCTACGACAAGGATCCGAAGGGGCGGACACGGCCGGAGTATGACCGGGCGCTGGAGGGCTTGGCTGAGTCGCCGCGGTTGTTGTTTCCGTCGGTGAGTTTGAGCGAGATTGACCGCGTGCTGCGGTTCGCGAAGGAGCTGAAGCAACCGGCGGTGCTTTATGGATTGCATGAGGGCTTCCGGGCGACAGAGTTATTGAAGGCGGCGGGGATGCCGGTGATTGTGTCGACGAAGTGGCCGACGCGGGCGGCCGATGCCGATCCGGATGCGGTGGAGACGACACGGGCTCTGGAGACGCGGGCGAAGGCGGCTTCGACGCCGGGGTTGCTGGCGAAGAACGGCGTGAAGTTTGCGTTCTCTTCCGATGGCCAGACGGCGGAGGAGATGTTAAGTGGCGTGCGGAAGGCGATGCGGATGGGGTTATCAGAAACTGATGCCTTACGGGCGTTGACTTTGTCGCCGGCGGAAATCTTTGGCGTGGCGGACCGGATGGGCAGTATTGAAAAGGGTAAGATTGCGAACTTAGTGGTGACGCGGGGCGACTTACTCAGTGAACGGCCGCGAATTGAATACGTGATTGTGGATGGCGTGAAATATCTGCCGCCCGTGCCACCGGTAGTGCCGGCGGCCAAGGAGATGACGCGATGAAGTGGATTCTGGCTTTGCCCGTGGTTTTGTTGTCGCAAGAGTCGACGGTAATTCAGAACGCGACCGTATATACGGCGACCAAGCCGGCTTTTGTGGGGTCGGTGGCTTTTACCGGCGGTAAGATCACGGCGGTAGGCGATAAGATCATCGTGCCGCCGGGGGCGAAGATTGTGGATGGCACGGGGTTGCATGTTTCGCCCGGAATTATTGACAGCCATTCGCATATTGCGGTGCAGGGATTTGGCGTGAATGAGGGATCGGTTTCTGTATCTTCGATGGTGAGAATCACAGATGCGATCGATGCGGAAGATATCGCCATTTATCGGGCGTTGGCGGGTGGAGTAACTACCGCGAATATTTTGCATGGCAGCGCGAATGCGATTGGCGGCAATAACCAACTGATTAAGATGCGGTGGGGCGTGACGGCGGGTGAGTTGATGATGGAAGGCGGGACGAAATCGATTAAGTTTGCGCTGGGCGAGAATCCCAAGCGGCAAGGTAATCCGACTCCGCAGAGCGGTGGAGTGGCGCGCTATCCGGCGACACGGATGGGCGTGGAAGACATTTACCGGCAGGCATTTACGGAAGCGCAAGCTTATCAGAAAGCGCAGGCTGACTTTAAGGCCGGCAAGACCATGATGCCTCCCCGGCGGGACTTGAAGTTGGAGCCATTGGTAGAAGTGCTGGAGGGTAAACGGCTGGTGCATTGTCATGCTTATCGAAGCGACGAGATGCTGATGATGATGAGGGTGGCCGAAGAGTTCGGCTTCCGGCTGGCGACCTTCCAGCATGTGCAGGAGGGCTATAAGATCGCTAAGGAAATGGTGGCGCATGGGGTGGCCGGAGCGGGATTTAGCGATTGGTGGAGTTACAAGATGGAAGTCGCCGATGGCATTCCTTTCAATATGGCGGTGATGACCAAGAAGGGTGTGCTGGCCGGAGTGAACTCCGATGACGCCGGTTTGATGCGCCGCTTGAATACGGAAGCGGCGAAGGCGATGCGTTATGGCGGGTTGACGGAAGAACAGGCGCTGGCCCTGGTAACGTTGAATCCGGCGAAGCAGATGAAGGTGGATCATTTGATTGGTTCCCTTGAGGCCGGCAAGAGCGCGGACTTAGTGATTTGGAACAAGCCTCCTTTATCGAGTTATGCGGTGCCGCAGAAAGTGTATATCGACGGCAAGTTGTATTTCGAGCGTGACCGAGATATGAGCGACCGCGGCCGCCGCGCGGCGGCCAAGAAAGCGCTGGAAGATCAGTTAAAGCAAGAGGCTCCGGCGGAGCAGAAGAAGGGCGGCGCGCCCGGACGGCGTGGACCGGCAAGTGAGGGAAGCAAACAATGAATCATTTAATCTGGCTAGCAGCGGCGCTGACTTACGCGCAGGACTCTTACTTCATTAAGAATGCGACGATTCATCCGGTGACGGGACCAGAAATTAAAAATGGCTCCTTGCTGATTGAGAATGGAAAAATTACAGGGATCGGTACGAAGTTAGTTGCTCCTAAAACTATCAAAGTGATCGATGCGAAGGGCTTGCATGCTTGGCCCGGGATGATAAATTGCGCAACGCAGATTGGGCTTTCTGAAGTCAGTAGTGTGCGCGAGACCAACGATACGAATGAGATTGGCGACTTCATCCCGCAGGTGCGGGCGGTGGTGGCCGTAAATCCGGAGACGGAGCATATTCCGGTGGCGCGGTCGAACGGCTTGACCGCGGTGCTGACGCTGCCGGCAACGATTGCCTTTGGGGGCGGAGGTGGTGGTGGTGGCGCCGCCGCGGTCGGTTCGCAGAGCATCGTGCGCGGACAGGCGGCCGTGATCCGGCTGGACGGCTGGACTTGGGAAGACTTGGCGCTGTCGCAGAATGCGGGCATGCAGGTGCGCTTTCCCGTGATCCAGACGGCTTCGTTTAGTTTTCCGGCGGGCCGGACGGAGATTCCGTTTGCCGAAGCCAAGCGTCGCTACGACGGCGAGATGCGGAAGATCGATGAGTTTTTCGAGAAGGCGCGGCGGTACCAGCAGGCCAAAAAAGCGGCGACGCCGAATTTCCTGGCCGATGTGCAACTCGATGCGATGTTGCCGGTGCTTGAGGGGAAGTCGCCGTTGTTGATTCCGGCGCAGCGGGAGCGGACGATCCGCGAGGCGATCGACTTTGCGGAGAAGCACAAGGTGAAGCTGGTGCTATTTGACGTCCGGAAGCCGGGGGCGCAGTTGGCGCGGATCGCCGAGAAGAAGATTCCGGTGGTGGTGGGTCAGCCGACCGACTTGCCGATCGACGACGACGATGACTATGATGCGGCCTATTCTTTGCCGGCGACACTGCACAAGGCGGGGGTGAAGTTCGCCTTTGCCACCTACGACAACCAGTTCGCGCGGAATCTGCCGTTTGAGGCCAGCTACGCGGTGGCTTACGGGCTGCCGATGGAGGCGGCCTGGAAGGCTCTGACGATCGACGCGGCGGAGATTTTCGGGGTGGCGGACCAGACGGGGTCGCTGGAAAAGAGTAAGTCGGCGGACTTGTTTTTGTCGGATGGCGATCCGCTGGAGGTGGGAACGCAGGTACGGATGCTGTTTATCCGGGGGAAGAATGTGAGCCTGGAGAATCGGCAGACGCAGCTGTATAAGAAGTATTTGGCGCGGCCGTAGGCTTGCGAAACAAACCCAGCAGTCGTTGATTCGATTGGGTGCTCTGGAGACAGGCAAAGAAAATGCTTCGGGGCGGACTGAAGCTCACTTCATGGTGTCGGTCGGTGAGGGGCGTACAAAACGACGAACCGGGTCGTGGTTGCTCGGGTTTGCTAAGCGAAATGAAACACTAGCTTCGGATCGGCCCCACTCCAGGACTGTCTGGGCCTGGTCGCATCTCGTCTTTCGCTACCATCCCCATTTTTTCGAATTGCACCCTTATTGGAGCCAATAAGACAAGGTCGGGATCCCGCTGAATTTGTTGGAGCGCAGTTAGGTAGCGCCGAATCATGCTCTGTAACAAGGAGAGGTGCGCATTTGGAGATAATAAAAAAAACGGTGTTAAAACGCTAACGGCGCGTGTCAACGACTTTGAGACACTCCAAAGAGGAATTTAGTGAGTTAATCGTGTGAGGTGAGTGGTTTATTGATCCAGACCTCCTGGGGCAAGGGAGACGGGGGTTTGCGGACAAAGCGGTCCGGGTGGGCCAGGTAGGCGGCATCGAGGACGGTCTGGCGCTTCTCGCGAACGACGGGAGCGTGGCCGAAGTGGACCATAGCGGGCGTCAGCATGCCGATGCCGGAGTGGCGATGTTCGTCGTTGTACCAGGGGAAGAAGCGGTGACAGAAGGCGAGGCTATCCTCGGGGCCGCCGAAGCGATCGGGAAACTCAGGGCGATATTTCATGGTGCCGAACTGGCTTTCCGAGTAAGGATTGTCGTTGGAAGTGTAGG
>JAYVUQ010000565.1:0-9353 GCA_043787785.1 Bryobacteraceae bacterium | reverse complement strand
GTGATATCAACGCTCTATCAACCTCAGGCTATCAACCTACATCGACAGCTATCCCGCCCCCGAGAACACAAGGGGAGAGGGTGAAAGATTGCGCTACGCCGAATAGACCGATGATTTCGGCAGCGGGAACACCGGGTCCTGCGTCCTTATATTCGTCGGCCAGACCACCGAGATGCGCTCACCGGCGTTCTGCATCACGACCGGCGTCGAGCGCTCGTTCTGACCAGCCATCGGCGTGCCGGGCGGGAAGAATTTGACGCCGTAGCCCTGGATCGTACCGCCGGCGGGGATATCCACGTCGAGCGCCGCCTTGCGAACGGCCTCTGGATCGAAGCCGCCATATTTCGCTTTGGCGACGGGCAGCACGCTGTTGAGGAGGATCCAGGTCTGATTGAAGCCCATCGAGCAATGCGGCGGAACCTCGGTCGCGTTGGTCTTCTCCTTGTAGCGGGCGATCATGGTCTTGGTGAGATCGCCGATCCCGGGCGCCAGTTTGGCGGGATCGAGCAATTGCGCGGGCACCGGATCGATATTGCAGAAATTGTCGATGTCGGCGCCGAAGGTGGCGCGCAGCTTGTCGAGCTGGCTGTAACCTGCACCGGCGCCGAACAGCATCTTGAACTTGAGGCCGCTCTCGCGCGCCTGACGCAGGAACAGGGTGATGTCGGGGTTGTATCCTGCATGCGAGATCACGTCGGCCTTCGCGCGCTTGAGTTTGGTCACCAGTACCGAAAGGTCGGGCGCGGACGCCGAATAACCTTCCTTGAGCACGATCTGGAGCCCGGCCTCCTTGGCATAGGCCTCGTCGGCGGCGGCGACCCCGACCCCGTAGGGGCCATCCTCGTGGATCAGCGCGACCTTGACGTCCTTGGGATCCATCCCGAGTTTCGCCTTGGCATGCTCGGCGAGGAATCCCGCGAAGGCCTGACCGTATTGATCGGAATGAATCTGCGCGCGGAAGACGTATTGCAGGTTCTTGTCCTTGAACACGGCGGTCGAGACCGCAGTCGTGATCCAGAGGATCTTCTTCTGCTGCTCGACCTTGGCGGCGAGCGGGACCGCGTGCGAACTCGCATAAACGCCGGTAATGATATCGATCTTCTCCTGGTCGATCAGGCGCACGGCCTCATTGATCGCCACCTCGGGCTTGCTCTGGGAATCGACCGCGACGCCGGCGACCTTGTACTTGCCACCAACGCCGCCCTTCTCATTGACGAGATCGATGGCAATCTGCGCGCCGATCGAGGAGGCAATCGACCCGCCCGCCGCAAATGGACCGGTCAGGTCGTAGACCAGGCCGATGCGCACCGTTTCGGCCTGCGCCTGCGCGCGTGTCCAATCGAAGCTGAATGTGGCGGCCGCAGCCGCGGAAGTCTTCAGCAGGGTCCTGCGTGAAGTGGGCATCGTATCCTCCCATCGCGTTACACTGGTGTTTCTTGGGTTTTTTTGGGTTTTCCGTGCTTATGGCTGAGTATTTTGACTATGCGCGGGAAAGTCAACATAGGCACTCGTAGCAGTCTGCCCGGATACCGGCTTGTCCGTACGGTTGCAGCGCGAAGAGCTCTACTCCTGCAACGAGGCGACACTGGCGGCAATGTTGCCGGCGAGGCTCTTCATTAGAGGCACGTAGCGCTGGACGATGTCGGCGCGGTCGAGCGCCGAGGTGAAGTAGGTCATGCCGACGGTGGCGAGCACGCGCCGATTGACAATGATGGGGACCGCGATGGTGCCCGACGAGCGCGGTTCGACCATCTGGTCGCGCTCGGCGAAGCCTTGCTTGCGGATCGTGGCCAGCAGGGACAGCGCGCGCTTGCGTTCGGTGGCGCGTTTGTCTTCGGGTTCCTGCGATCGTGCCAGCATGTCGAGCAGCATCGATCGTTCGCTGGTCGGACAGAACGCCAGATAAGCGCGCCCCAACGCACGGCCGAGCAGGCTGAGATGCATGTTGAGGGTGCCGTGAAACGGCGAGACCGGGCTATCCGGAATGGTGCTGAAGCGCACCACGACGGAACTCTTGTCGAGGACTGCGATGGCGATCGGCCAATGGTATTGCCGCGTGAAGGCGAGCGCCCAGGGGCGTGCGGCCTCCACCACCAGCGGATCGCCGTGAAAGCCGTTGCTCAGCGATTTGACGCGGTACTCGAAGGGATGATGGTGGATAAGGACGTGTCGGTCGCTAACCTCATCTACTTCATGAAGACGCTGCTTTCGGGCATCTTTGGCCGCGAAGTGAAGGTGCGTTTGCGGCCTGGTTATTTCCCGTTTGTCGAACCCGGCTTTGAGCTCGATATCCAATGCCTGCTTTGCGGGGGCGAGGGTTGCGCGGTTTGCAAACAGTCCGGCTGGGTGGAACTGCTGCCTTGCGGATTGGTGCATCCGAATGTGCTGCGGCTGGGCGGGATCGATCCTGACGAATGGAACGGTTTTGCCTTTGGCCTCGGCATGACGCGCCTGGTGATGATGCGCTACGGCATCGAAGATATACGCCAATTGCAGGGTGGCGACTTGCGTTTTCTGAAGCAGTTCTAAGCCATGAAATTCTCCTATAACTGGATTCAAGAGTTGGTGCCGGCGCTGAAGGCGACCCCGGAGGAGACCATGCGCCAGATTACGCTGCGCACGGCGGAGGCCGAAGGGCTTGAGCCGGTGGGGCAGCACTTTTGGAAGGTAGTGTCGGCCAAAGTGGTCGATGTGCAGCCGATTGAAGGCTCGCACAATCGCCGGGTGGTGGTGAAGAGCGCGCAATACGGCACGCGGACCGTGGTGTGTGGCGCGCCCAACGTGCGCGTGGGCATGGTGGCCGTCTATTGCCCTACCGGCATTGAAATCGAAGGCAAGCGCCTCGAGAAGGCGACCATCGCCGGTGTGGAGAGCGATGGCATGCTCGCTAGCGGCAAAGAGCTAGGCATCAATCGCGACCACGAAGGCATCGTCGAAGTGGGCGGCGGCATCGGCTGCACGCCGGACTTCATCATTGAAATCGACAACAAGAGCCTCACCCATCGGCCGGACCTCTGGGGTCACTACGGCATGGCGCGCGAGGTGGCCGGGATTTTTGGGCTCGAACTCAAGGATCCGGTGAAGGTGCGGCCGTTTCCCGAGGAACTCGCCTCGATCGACGTCGCCATTCGTGACTTCACGCTGTGCCCGCGCTATAGCGCCCTGATCTTTGAAAATGTGCGCGTCGGCCCGTCGCCGTTGTGGTTTCAATACCGCCTGGAAAGCCTGGGCTTGAACCCGATCAACAACATTGTAGACGTCACGAATTACATCATGGCGGAGTTGGCGCAGCCGATGCACGCCTTCGACGCCGACAAGCTGCAAGGCGGCATCCGTGTGCGCAATGCGCACGAGAGCGAGCAGATGGCCGCGCTCAACGGCGAGATTTATTCCCTCGATGCTTCGACGTTGGTGATCACCGACGACTCTGGCCCCATCGCCATTGCCGGCGTGATTGGTGGGGCCGACAGTGCCATCAGCGCAACCACCACGCGCATGGTGCTCGAGAGTGCGAACTTCCAGGCGGCCGGGATCCGCAAGACTTCCACGCGGTTGAAGCTGCGTACGGACGCGTCGATGCGTTTTGAAAAGTCGCAGGACCCAGCCAATACCGTGCGGGCCCTGGCGCGCGCTGTGTCCTTGCTACAGCAGGTTTGCCCGGGCATTCGCGTGAAAGGCGGCCTGTCGGATGTCCATGCCGAATTCCGGCATCCGGAGCCCATTACCTTGCCGCTGGATTGGTTGGGCCGCAAGCTGGGCAACCCCATCAGCGCCGCCCAGGCCACCAAGATTTTGGCCCGCTTGCAGTTTGGCGTGAGTGAACTGGGCGATAACGAACTCGAAGTCCGGGTGCCGAGTTGGCGCGCCACCAAAGACATTTCTATCAAAGAAGACCTGGTGGAAGAGATCGGCCGCATGATCGGTTACGACAACTTCACGCCGGTGGCACCGCTGGTGGCGGCTGCGCCGCCCGCCCCGAACCCGAGCCGCGCCTTTCAGCATCAGTTGCGCACGATTTGTTCGCAACAGGGCTATACCGAGGTCTACAATTACTCGTTCGTGAATGCGGAGCAGGCCGCCAAGTTCGGCTTGTCCCCGGCCTCGCATGTGCGGGTGCTGAATCCGATCGCTTCGGACCAGGGGCTGTTGCGGCGCAGCTTGCTGCCGGGGGTCCATCGCAATCTCGTCGAAAATGCCAAGCACACGCCGGCCTTTCGGCTCTTTGAAATCGGTAATGAGATTCATCCCATCAAGGGTCAGGAGCCGCTCGAGATGCCGCAGTTGGTGGCCGCAGTTTACTCGCGTCAGGATGGCGAAGGGAATTTGCGGGAGCTGAAGCGCTTACTAGCTTGCCTGAACCCGTCACTTACCGTGCGGCCGGCGGTGGCCTTGGAGTATGAGCATCCCGGGAGGGCGGCCGAGGTCCTCTTGGGCGAAACCTCTGTGGGGCGGCTCTTTGAGCTGCATCCGTCGCTCGTGAAGGGACGCGCGGCCATCGCCGACCTCAACCTGGACCTGCTGGAACTCGAAGCCAAGCAGTATCACCCGGTGCGCAAGTTTCCGTCGTCGGACTTTGATTTATCTTTAGTGGCTGGCCCTCGCGTGCTGGTGGCCACCGTGGCCGCAATGCTTACCGATCCGCTCGTGGAGCGCACCGAATATTTGATGCTGCACCCCTTGAGCGATGGGCGCAATTCGCTTAGCTTCCGCATTACCCTCGCCGCTCCCGACCGTACTTTGACCGCAGACGAGATCAGTGCCGCGCGCGAACGGCTAATCGGTCGCTTGCGCGATGCGGGCCTGGAGCTGCGTTAGCCTAATTGTCATGTGGCGTATCTTCGGTGTAGCTCTCTCGCTCAGTGGACTGGCAACGGCCCAGGACCTTTTCCCGAAGCACTACCTCAACTTCGGCCCCGGCATCGGCTTACCGCGCGGCCAGATCAATGGGTATTTTAAAACCAAGCCCGCCGTGACGGCCAACTACGGCTTTCGTTTTCATCGCTACTTTCAAGCCGACGCCGGGTATGACGTGGTGTTCGGCGCGGCCGATGTGCGTGATTTTCTCACCACTCAATTGGGCAGTTTGCGCATTCGGGACTACCAACATTTCGTCACGTTCGGCGGGCGAGGCGTGATTCCGGCCGCGCATGGCCGGGTGCTGTTTTCGGCCGGCGGCGGGGGGGCGTTCCTGCGCTATCAGGAAAGCGTGCAGCAGCCCAGCAACTACCTGCGGTTTGCTTGCCCGCAGTGCACCGCCCGTACCGGTTGGGGTAACTATGCGCTGGCCAGCGTTCGGTTCTCGACGCGTTGGCAGCGGGTTTGGTTCGGCCTCACCACTAAGGTAATCCGCGGGAGTACCGAAGGCGATGCCTTCGGCGGGTTGCCCACCTCCCGTACCAAAGACCACTGGCTGAACACCTTTGCCGAAGTCGGATTTGCGTTTTAGCAATTCTTAATAGTAAATTTTCGCAACATGTAGTACCAAAGCGTGTTGATTTCTCTAGCGCCGCTGTTATACTCGGCGAAAAGGGGATTCGTAGCATGATCCGGGGATTTCTGCTTGCTGTACCTTTGTCATTTTTTCTCTCTGCGGGCTTAGCCCAGGAGACGATTGGCTCCGGCCCCGACTCGACGCCCGACTCGACGCCCGACTCGACAATGGATCCGGGAGTCAATTGCTCGTTCCGTGTCAATCCGGACGAGTTTGTGGACGCGGCGGCCAAAGCGCGCGCGATCGCCTATGAACGGGTGATGAAGTTTTCCCGGGCAGCGTCGAGTGAGTCAAAGGGTGCTACGCTCGCCCCCGCCGAACTGCCCATACGCAATTTCGTGGACGAGGAAATCTTCTCCGCATTACAAAGTTCCAAAGTGCGGTCTGCGCGCCTCAGCACCGACCACGAGTTTGTCCGCCGCATTTACCTTGACCTCACCGGTCGCATTCCCACGGTTATCCAGATCCGCGAATTCGTCGAGAACGCAGAGACGAACAAGCGCGCCGAACTCATCGACCGCTTACTGTACTCGCCGGAATTTGTCGATCGCTGGGTGCTCTGGTTCGGTGACATCGTAGGCAACGTCAGCACGAACACTTTCTTCCCGCTGCGCGCCGACGGGCGCAATGCGTACTACCGCTGGATGATGGACTCTTTCTCGAAGACCATGTCGTTGAAGGACTTGGCTTGGAACTCGGTGGTGGGCAAGGGGAACAACTTCGACGTCGGGCCAGCCAATTACCTCCTGCGCAGTTCCACCCCGGGCGGGCCGATTCAGGACACTTTCGACACGGCGGCCTACCGCGCCTCGCGCGACTTCCTCGGCATGGGCCATTACGATTGCGTGCTGTGCCACAACGGGCGCGGCCACCTGGATGGGCTTTCGCTATGGGGCAAGACGGCGATGCGCGCCGAAGCCCAGCGCATGGCCGCCTTCTTCTCGCGTCAACGCAACCAGACGGTCAGCAGCGACAACATGGATCCCCGCAGCCTAAGCCGAATGGTGACCGACGTGGCCACGGGTCAATACGACCTCAACACCAATTACGGCAATCGTCCGTTGCGCGCGCCGGCTGGCACGACGCGCAGCTTCACTCCGGAGTACCGTACGGGCGCCGTGCCGAAGGGCACCGATTGGCGCGGCGAGTTTGCCGAGTTCATGATCAACGACCCGATGTTCGCGCGCAACTTTGCGAACCGGGTATGGAAGCAGCTTTTCAATCAAGGCTTGGTGGAACCGGTGGATCAGCTGGATCCGCTCCGGCTTGACCCGGCCAATCCGCCGCCCGCGCCTTGGAGTTTGCAAGCCTCAAACCCGATCTTGCTCGAGCGGCTGGCCCAGCAACTCGCGAATCAGGATTACAGCCTGCGGGAGTTCATCCGGATCCTGGTGAGTTCGTCGGCCTATCAATTAAGCGCGCAGTATGACGACCCCTGGAAGCTGGACTATCAGCCCTTGTTCGCGCGCCACTATCCGCGGCGGCTGGAAGGCGAGGAAGTTCACGACGCCATCCAAATCGCCACCGGTGTACTGGCCTCCTATCGCGTGGCAGGTATCGTCGACCCGATTAATTGGGCCTTGAAGCTTCCCGATCCGCTCGAAGCCGGCGGCACCACGCTGATGAATACATTTTATCGCGGCAATCGCGATAATGTGCCCCGACAGCAGTCCGGTTCCATTCAGCAGCAGTTAGGCTTGATGAATGACACGTTTGTCACCAATCGCGTCAAGCTGGCGGCCTCGCCGGTGCTGAAGAAGATTGCACTCAATGCGGTGGCGAAGGATCTGGTGGAGGAGCTTTACTTGACGTTCCTCTCGCGACCGCCGTCGCTGCGCGAATCCGCCCGCGCGATTGATTTGTACAGTAAAGCGAGCACCACCGCCGCCAAGACCGTCGTGACTGAAGATCTCGCTTGGGCCCTGGTGAACAAGCTCGACTTCATGTTCAGTTACTAACCAGCTGCCAAGAAGAGGAACTATCACGATGCCGCAACTCGACCTAAGCCACATCGCGCGCACGCAATTCTGGCGCCGGCCGCAACTGGACCGCCGCTTGTTTTTCAAGCACCTGGGCACTGCCGTTGGCGGCTATATGCTGATGCCGTCCCGGCCTTTGGAAACGGTGGCCAAAGCCGCCGCCTCCCCCATCGACAAAGCGAAGAACGTCGTTTTCGTGATGATGCGCGGCGCGCCCAGCCACATCGATACTTTCGATTTGAAGCAGGGGCCCTGGCTGCCCGCAGCGTACAATCCCACCTCCTACGATGGCGTGGCCTTCCCGCAAGGCCTATTCCCCGTGCTCGCCAGCCAAATGGACCGGATTGCCCTGATGCGATCAGTGAAGCCCTGGGTGGTGGTGCATCAACTGGGGCAAGATTGGGTGGAGATTGGCCGCAACCCCATTAGCGGCCTGTCCCGCATCGCGCCGCATATCGGTTCGGTCGTCTCGCTCGAACTAGGCGACCGCCACAAGCCGCTGCCCGCCTTTATCAACCTCAACACCACCAACGGGCCCAGTTCCGGTTATCTCTCGCCGGTGCATGCGCCGTTCTATGTTTCGCCCAACGGTGCCGGGTTGCCCAATACGCGCCATCCCGATGCGCAGGTCGCCTTCGACCGCCGCTTTGCGCTTCTGCAGGATCTCGATACGGAGATCCGCGCGGCGTCGACGCTCAACCCGGCCGGCGAGGAGATGGAGCAGTTCAACATCGCGGCGCGCAAGCTGATGTACAACCCGGACGTCGACAAGATCTTCAACTTTGCCACCGATGAACGCGTGCGGTATGGCAATTCCGGTTTTGGCAACGCCTGCATTACGGCGCGCAACCTGCTGCGGTCCGGCATGGGCACGCGCTTCGTCCAAATCAATATCGGCAGTTGGGATCACCACGCCAATATTTACACCGGCCCGCTGAATCCTTCGAATGCGAATTCGCTGGGCCGTCAATTTGACTCTGGACTGGGGACGTTGATTCAGGACCTGGAAAGCGATGGCCTCCTGGCGAACACGCTGGTGATTGCCATGGGCGAGTTCGGCCGCACGGTGGGTCCGTTGAACATAACCGCCGGTCGCGATCACTTTGCGCAGCAGAGCGTCCTGGTGGCCGGTGCGGGGGTGCGCGGCAAGCGGGCGATCGGCGAAACCGACGCTGGCGGGCGGGGCATTCTCGATTACGGCTGGAAGAACGACCGTCCCATCCGCACCGAAGACATTGAGGCGACCATTTACTCGGCGCTCGGCATCAACTGGCTCACCATCCGGCGCGACGATCCCTTTGGACGAGGCTTTGAGTACGTTCCTGAGGCGAATACAGGCAGCTACGAGCCGGTCCACGAGCTCTGGAGCTAACCCACAGTCTGTGGGCACATTCTTGTTGGTCTAGACGAAGGCTGTGGTTTTGATACCGGAAATCTCGAAACGTTTGCGGCAGCGAATGTTCTTGCACATGGTGTGCGTATCCAGCAGAACCATGTAGCTTTGGATCTTGGCGAAACGGGCACGGTCGCGTTCATCGCCGCCGTTGGGCATGCGTTCTTTCTTTTTGCGCAGAATCCACTTGATCTCGTAGGAATCGGCCGTACGGCAGGCCGGGCAGTTGAGGGTGGCGGGCTTGGTGACTTGGGTCTCGTTAAAAAATGCGCGCTCTTCCATAAAAATTAGTATGTCACCATCTCTCCGTCGAGCGGCTGAAAAAGGCAGGTGGCGCGGCGGGCCAGGTTGTTGGCACCGCGGCAGTAGGACTGTTTAGGATGGGCGGCGATGTAGGCCTGTTCCACTTGCCGCAGCCGGCGCATGCGCTCGCCGGTGCGCGGATGGGAGCGGAAAAATTCGCTGAGCCCTTGCGCGGTGGCACCGGCCA
>JAYVUQ010000564.1:0-2455 GCA_043787785.1 Bryobacteraceae bacterium | reverse complement strand
GCCGCTACTCGAGCAAGGGAATTCCGCGGAAGTGCTGTTGACGTTGGGGCAGGCGCTGTTTGTGGAGAACCGGCTGGATGAGGCGATGGAGACGCTGATGAAAGCGCGCGCGCTCCAGCCAAGCTTGCCCACTTTGGGGTTGCACATTGGTGCCGTGCATTGGCGGCAACAGCGGCGGCCGGAGGCGCTGGCGGAGTGGACTGAAGAACTGAAAACGCATCCGGACAATGCTGAGGCGCAATTTACGCTCGGGGCGGCGCTCGCCATGTCCGGTGGGGATAAGATTAAGGCTGAACGATGGTTGCGCGCGACCTTGGCACAGAAACCGAAACACGCCCGGGCAAATTATCAGTTGGCCAAGCTACTGTGGCTCAAGCGCAGTCTCGAAGCCGTCACCTGCCTGAAACGGTCGGTGTTAGCGGATCCGGACTATCGCGAGGCACACTACCTTCTGGGCCGCGTTTATCAGGACTTGGGGCGCCATGCGGAGGCGGCGCGCGAGTTCGGCGTGGTGCAAAAGCTGGCCGCCAAGGAGTTATCTACGCAGCAGGAATTGTTCTCGGAGCAACCCTAGCCCTGGCTTGTACGCCGTGTCATCAGGGCCAAGCGGCAACGCAAACCAAGTCGCCCCACGCGCTCACGCTGAAGGCCTACGACGGAGAAGGCTTTGCCGGTAAGACGCTGCGGGAGCGAGGCGGCACCACCTACGCGTTTGACGAGAAGGGCGTGACGATTACCCAGGACGGCGACACCCATCGGTTCCTGTTAACCTGGCTCTTCGGCGCGGGCCACTACGCGCGCACGCCCATGTTTCGCCTGGGCGAGGAGTGGGTGGAGCATCGCCTCAGTTGGTACGCCGCCACCGGCAAGCTGAGCCTCACTCCGGGGCATCTGCTGCAGCCCGCCGAAGATCTGGAGCGGGCGATGGGCGTGGTGCAATCGCTACGAAATGCCGTAAGGTGCTTTGGGTGCCACATGACGGGGGATCGGCCGGGGGTGCATTGCGAGAGCTGCCACGGTGCGCAGGGCGCGCATCCGGCGGCAAAATCCATCCGCCGCGACCGCACGGTAGCGGCTTGCGCGACCTGCCACCGGTCTCCGGCACGGGAGTTTGCTTCGCCCATGCCTGAGGTGGAAGATCCCATGAGCGTTCGTTTTGCACCGGTGGGCTTTCTCGTCAGCCGCTGTTACGTCAAAAGTGCGGGGAAATTCACTTGTGTCAACTGTCACGATCCGCATACGAGCTTGGCCGCCTCTGCGAGCTACGACCGGACTTGCCTGGGCTGTCATGTGAAGCAGGCGGTGGCTTGTCCGCGGAAGCCGGACTGTGCGAGTTGCCATATGCCCAAATCGACGCCGGCGCCTTATTTGACGTTCACCGATCACCGGATCCGGAAATAGAAAAAGGGCCAACTCCGAAGAGCTGACCCTTTGGTTGCGACCCGCTCCGATTAGAAGTAGATCTTGGCGGCGAGTTGGATCTGGCGCGCATCCCGGGCCCCGGTGATGGCGCCGAAGCCGAAGCGGCCACCCGTACCGCCTAGAGCGGTGGGCAGGTTGGTGATTTGGCCCGAAGCCTGATTGAAGGTGGCCGTGCGGTTGAAGTCGCTAAACTGCGTGTGGTTGGGAGCGTTGAACATCTCTAAACGCAATTGCAGGAAGCGGACTCCTTCTTTGCCCAGGCCGATATTCTTGAACACTGAGATATCGGCATTGTTGACGCCGGGGCGGCGAACAATGCGCTGCGCGGATTCAAGGCCCTGGCTGCCGATCTGTGGCGGCGCGAAAACCGAAGCGTCGATGTAGCGATTCTCGTTGCGCTGCCCGATCGGCAGGATCGGGTTGCCGCGGACCACAATGCGCGGGCCGACGGATTCCGAGCCCGTGTACACCCGATTGTACTCTCCGCCAATGCCCTGGAAGTTCACGCCGATGTTGCCCGGTTGGCCGCCGATGAGCGAGATGAGCCCGGAGACCTGCCAGCCGCCGAAGACCTGTTTGCCCACCGCGTTATTGAGGGGCTGCCAGTGCTTCGCCAAAGAGGGCACGTCGTAGATGAAGTTGACAACGGCCATTTGGGCCACGTCGAAATCGAGGTAGCTGTAGTTGGCCATGCGGTAGTTGGTGGGGTGCAGGCGGTCATTATCACCGGAGGAGAGGCCCAAGGCCTTCGACCAAGTATAGGCGACGCCGTACTGCAAGCCCTTACCGGCGTTCTTGTTGAGGCTCACCTGCATCGAATGGTAATTGGAGTAGCCGCCAAAGGTGGTGAGCACCGCGCCGCCGTAGCCCCGGTTGGGGCGGTAGAGATTCACCGGCAACGCCGTCCGGCCGTCGAAGCTGGAAGCGCTCAAATTCGCCGTTTGCGGGTTCTGATTCTGACGCAGCCAGGCCGAGCCGAACGGCATAGCGTTGAAGTCGTAGGTGGAGAGAAGATGCGTCGCGCGGTTGGCGA
>JAYVUQ010000563.1:0-3259 GCA_043787785.1 Bryobacteraceae bacterium | reverse complement strand
CAGCATCATCGACGCGCGGGCCATGTGACGCTCAATGTCATAGTTGGCCGGGCTGATCGCCTGCCAGAGGCCATTAAAGTCGGGCTTGCCGCTGGGCAGGCGAGGGATCGCCGACGGGCGGGCTTGGCCCCAGGCCATCGTCGCGACGGCAAACAGCAAGCAGAGTTTCGTCAGCACAGTAGGAATCGTACCACTCTAATAAAACGCGATCCAGCGGCCCGAGAATCCGACGCCAAGCCAAAGGGCCATCGACGCCATGGCGGTGAACTTCTCTACCATCGGCGGGCCGGGGGCCGCGTTGAGCACGCGCTGCCGCACCGTGAACGTGAACAGCGTGGCCAGCAGCAGAAAGCCCATCTTATAGAAGAACGGCGGGCTGAAGTAGCACTTGATGGCTTCGGAGAGGAACATCGGAATGCCGGTGCCCATGATGGTGGCCAGCGCGCCGATCAGCCAGGGCCGCAGTTGCCGGGCGAGCGCGGCGGCGGGTTGCGAGCGTAGCCCCAAACCCAGTAAGCGCAGGTCGACGGCGAGCAGGACGCCGCCCAACAAGGCCAACGACAACAGATGAATGCACTGGATGAGCGGGAACATCCAGAGCGATTCGCGCACCACCGTGCCGATGGTGGTCGCCTCGAACCATTGAAAGAGGGGTTGCATCAGTGTTGAAACCAGTTGTATGCCTGCATGCGTCCGCTGATGACGACGCCGCTCCACAGGACGAGCGATAGCACGCCAGCCAGTTTGGCTCGGGCGGGTGGTGACGGCGCCGTGTCCCAAACGGCGACGCGCTTGTAGATGGTGAAGTGAAACAGCAGGGCGTTCAGGCCGGTGAGCACGATGAGCAGCATCTTCACCCGAAAGAAGATATTGGCGGCGGCTTTGACGGGGCCCGAATAGAACAGCAGCGTTCCACTGATGGCCATCAGGACGAAACCAAACAGAGCCAGCGGCAGAAACCGGCCGGCTACTTCGGAGACCGGCACGCCGCGCAGGCCCACGCCCACCAGGCGCAGGTCGAGCATCGCGATCATGCCCAGGAACAGGCACAACGCCAACACGTGGGTCGTTTCTACCAGCGGATAAAAAAGCAAGGACTCGCGAATATACACGCTGCCGGGCGTGTTTTCGAGCCACTGAAAGAAGGGGAGCAAATCCATGGTTTGCGGCGGGCCGCTTTAGGGAGTATACAAGAGCTATGTCGAAATTTGGACCGATGATGTTTTGCGTGTGGCTCGTGTGGTTGGGCGGTTGCGGGAAAGCCGTTCCCCCGGTGAAAGCCGCGCCGCCGATTCTGGCTGTAGCTACGCTGGAGGAAGTGATGCACGGCATGGTGATCCCGCACGCGCAAGTGGTGTGGGCTAAGTCCGGCACCATCTATACGGCGAAAGGGGTGGAGGAACGAATGCCGAAGTCAGAGAGTGAGTGGCTGGAGGTGGAGGCGAGTGCGACGACGCTGACCGAAGCGGGCAATTTGTTGATGATGGAAGGACGGGCGAAGGATACGGGCCGTTGGATGGAGCGGGCGCGGGCATTGCGCGAGGCGGGGGCTCAGGTCCATGAAGCGGCGAAGGCCAAGGATGTCGCCCTGCTGTTTGAGCGCGGTGGCTATCTGTTTGACGCCTGCCAGGGCTGCCATTTTGACTATCGGTACGAGAAAGATCCGAAGGTAATTCGTTCGCATTAGCCCGGTGCGTAAGCAGTGGGGCACACCGGAATGTGCCCCACTGCGCGGTCGGCTAGCCAATTAACGCCAGGTGACCGTGCTTAAACCACCGATCGCGTAGGTGAAAATACCCAAATCGATGTTGCCGCCGGCGCGCAACGGAGCATTGAAGCGGCCGTTGTTCTCGGACGAAGTGCTTTGCTGCAGGGCCAGAATGCCGACGCCCGTGCCGTCCGTGAAACTGCCGGTGGAGGGAGAGAGCTGCGATAGCACCGACGGCGGCACGTTGAAGGTGCGCGCGTCGCCGCGGGCCGTGCAGATGAAGGTGGACGTGTCGAAAATCGGGTTCGCTTGGGTGCCGCCGGCGCGCACACCGGAGCTGCCGAAGATGCTGATAATGTCCGCCGCTTCGCCGCCCGTCCAGTTGACGGTGAGGCCGCTGGAACGAATGATGGTGCTAAACGAAGCTTGATTGGTCCAAACGATGGGGGCCGGCACGCGTACCGACGCGGTAAAGGCGCCGATGTCCGCGCCGCCGTTGCCGGCGATGGTGAAGTTGCCCGCCGTGATGCCGGCGCTGGGCGTCTGGCCGGGAATGGTGATGCCCGGGAACAAGCCACCGGTAGGGTCGCCGAGGGTGGCGAAGTAGGAGTAGCTATTGGCCGGCATTTGCGTCATGGCCTTGTTGGTAATGCCGGGCCCATTGAGGGTGAGGGACGTGCCCGCATCCAACAAGCGCACCGCAGCGCCAACGACGGTGCCCGTTTGGTCGGCCAGGACGCGATAGACGCTGCAGGAGCCAATATTCACGAACAAGCCAGCAGTGCTGGAACTGCTGACGTCGGCGATATTGGCGAGAGTAACGGCGGTGAAATTACCAGATGCTGACTCGGTCTTGATGCTCGTTGAGCCAAGAATCGGCAGCTCGATCCGCACCGACTGCGAGGCGAGGGCAAAGCTACCATAGGTGAGGCTGCCACCGGCTTCCACCTTACGCAGCGCCGCCTCGCTATAGAGAGGATGCGTGCAGTAGTTGTCCCCCGCGCGGGCGATCGACAGCGTGGTGGAAGCCCCGGTGGTGGAGCCGGCCACGCGCACGCGCAACGGGACCGTGCAGCCTAACGCTACATTCGTGGGCAGGACGAAGTTGATCTGGTCGAGCCCAGGGATGCCGGGCGAACGGCCCGCATACAGCGGTTCGATTTCGGTTTCACCCACCAGCACGCGCAGGTTGGTGGGGCCCTTCAGGTCCTGCAAGCCGGGCGGATTGTTATCGGGGGCGGTGATGGGGCCCAGGCCAATGCCGTAGAGCACCAACGTATTGCCGGGACGCGCCGGCGCGCTAAATTGATTCACCCGAGAGCCCAAATCGGCAATCTGCGCGACGGATGGGCCAGTGCCCGTGGAGGACAAGGAGATCAGGCCGAAGTTGCGGGCGACGACCGGCGTCCGGAAGGTGGGGCTGGTTTGGCCATTGTAAGCCACGGTGACGTTGTAGTCGCCTACGGGCGCAGCGGACTGTAAAATCCCGGCGAGTTGGCCTGCGGACGTGTAGATGACGAGGGCGTCATAAGCGGGTCCGCCGGCCACTGG
>JAYVUQ010000562.1:0-5902 GCA_043787785.1 Bryobacteraceae bacterium | reverse complement strand
GGTGGTAAAGCCGTCTCCGGTGATCGCGACGGGCGGAGCGGCGATTGCGGTGACGCTGGGTGCCTTGCCGGCGGGCGTGACGGTGTCGCCGTCGGGAGCGCAGTCGTTAACCACCGCAAACCAGACGGCGGGTCTGACTTACACGGTGCGCTCGGCGGCGGGATGCGCCGGGGCGACGGCGGGCACGAACGCGGTTTCGTTCCGCTTCCTGGCCAACGCGGTGAATGACGCGACGGTGTCGATTTCGCACGTGGTGACGGCCACCGCGTCGGCCCTGACGCCTTCGCCCACGGCGCTGGCGGTGACCTGCGTTTTGGCAAGCAGCGTTTACACGCCGGGTGCGGCGCAGACGGTGACGATTGCCTCGCCGGTGACCGCTCTGCAAGGCGGATCGCCGTTTACGGTGGACACCTCGGCTTCCGGCAGCGTGGGTGCGGCGCATCCCTGGGTGACGGTGACGCCAACGACAGTGCAGACACCGAATTCTTCGACGGCTGCCACCCTGAGCGTCGTGGCCACGGCGGGTTGCGGTGGTTTTGCCGTCGGCACGAGCAACGCGACAACCGTCACTTTGTTGAATGCGCCTGCGCCGACAAAAGCGATTAGTGTCACCTTGCGCATCATACCCCCCACCACGCTCGCCTCCGGCCCCGCGACGGCGTCCTTGACTTACGTGAAGGGATCAGGCAACTCTGGCCGGGCCGATGTCGCGATTACGTCTTCGACGGGCACCCCGTTTTTCTCGGTGGACACGACGACGCTGCCAATTTGGCTGACCGTCGATGCGATGACCGGGACGGCACCCAGAACCTTGCGCTTCAGTTCGACGAGCGTGGCCGACACGCTGGCCGCGGGAACCTACCGGGCGACCGTGCGCTTGCGAGTGGCAAACTTCGGTGACCTGTCGATCCCGGTATCGTTGACGGTGAACAATGGAGCGCCCCGGCTGTCGGTGTCAGAAGGCACGACGCGCAACCTCACTTGGACCGTGGGCCAAATCTTGCCCAGCCTGCTGATTACGGCGGTGTCCAGCGACTCGCCGATTCCTTACACCATTGCGACGGGTGGCAATTTGGCTCCGATTGTGGCGTCTACCCAGCAGAACGGCCTGGCTTATGGCTTTGGCACCCAGATTCCGGTGACGTTTGACCCTTTGGTGTTTGCGGCGGCGACGCCGGGCAACACGCTAATCGGCAACGTGACTCTAACCTGGGGCAGTCCGTCACAGACGATCGTGGTCACAATCAACGCGGCCATCCAGTCGGCCAGCGCGACGGTGACCGGCATTAGCCCGGCTAGTTTACCCACCGCAGCCTCCGGAACGACGTTAACGCTGGTGTTGACGGGTTCGGAGTTTATCCCCAGCAGTGATCTTTCCTTGCGTACCCGGGTGGGCATTGTTTCGAACGGAACGCTGGTGAGCAATACGAACATTCAAGCCAATATCGTAAATGGTTCGAACATCATTCTGACGATTGTGGTCCCGGTGGTGGCGGATCCCGCTCTGCCGTTCTCTCCCACGGGAATCGGCGGCACGGTGGTGATCGGCGTCTGTAATCCCTTCAACGGCGCTTGCTCTACCCCGACGGGTTCGGCCGTTCTCTCGATTGGCAACAATCCGATCGTGCAAGCCGTGACGAGCGCTTCGTCCTATCAACAGGTAACCGCACCCACCCTGCAGACAGTGGCGCCGTACGACATGCTGTCGATCTTTGGCACCAACTTCTGTACTTCTGGCGGCACGGGCTGCAGCAGTTCGCAGGTGCTTTACGGCATTCCGGACGCGGCCACGGTGACCTATCCGAAGTGGATCAGCCCGGACGCGGCGGGCGTCACGCAACGCCGCGCCGTGGTCACGTTCCAGACCGCCGGGGGTTCGCCGACGGTGATTGGCACGGCGCCGATCCTGTTTTCGACCAATAGCCAGATCAACGTGATGGTGCCCGAGGCGCTGTCGGGCTACTTGAATACTGACGTGGACATCGTGGTGAGCTTCGGCTACGGCACGGGCGTCACGCAAAAGGTAAGCACGCCCTACACGGTGCGGTCGGTAGCGACTTCGCCCGGCCTGTTCACGATCGGCTCGAACGGACAGGGCGATGCCGCGGTGCTCGATCCGCGCTATGCGGTAGTGGGCGGTTCGAATCCGGCGGCGATCCGCACCAATGTGGGCGCAGCGTCGGGCGGCATTTCGGACACGGTACAAATTTATCTCACGGGGCTGGGGTCGCCCATCGCCGGTGCCAACAATGCCACTGTCGGAAGCGCCTATACCTGGGGCACGGACTGCGTCTCGGTGGCCAGCTACCTCACGTCGCTGAACGCTTCGGTTGGTTCGGCGCTCACGGCGGTGGACGGCAGCGTGATTCTCAGCTCGTTGCTGAATACCAATCGCCTGGTGCCTTGTATTCAAGGCAGCGTCGCCAACATCCCGACGGTAACCATCGGCGGCCGTAACGCGGTCGTCTCCTACGCCGGCTTCCTGCCGGATAGCATCGCCGGGCTGTATCAGATCAACGCGAAGCTGCCCGTCAATGGCCTGGCCACCTTAACGGACGTCTCGGGCGCGGTGCTGACGTCTATCACGGCGCCGGTACAGTTGCCGATCATCGTCACCGCGAATAGCCGTTCCAGCCAGACGGGCGTCAACTTGTGGGTTGCGCCACGCTTGAAGGTGACGGGTCCGACGGGGGCCGGTCTGGCCGGCACGGTCGGTGTGCCTTGGTCCAGTTCGAGCAACGTGGTTAGCGCTTCGGAAGGCACCTCGACCTACCGTTTCGCCATCACATCCGGATTGTTGCCGTCGGGGTTGAGCTTCAACACCGCCACCGGCGCCATCGCGGGTACGCCAAATGCCAATGTCTCCGGCACCTATCAGGTGACTGTGACGGCGACCGACTCGGCCTCGGTGCCGGTGACGGGCACCGTAAACTTCACCTTGACGGTAACTGGCGGCCTCTTCGTATCGAGCACGGGCACTTCGCCATTCCTTGGCACCTTCGGTACGGCGAACTCCACCGTGTCGATCGTGAGCGCCATTGGCGGCACCTTCCCCTACGCCTACGCCATCACTACTCCCAGCACGTTGCCGACCGGTATGACCGCCGGCGCCAGCAGTGGCGTGGTGGGCTACACGGCCCTGACGCCAGCCGGCAACTACACCGTCACGGTCACCTCGACCGACACGACGGTGACGACGCCGCTTACCGGCAGCGCCTCCTTCGCTATCAACATTGCGATGTCGATGACCCCGACGTCCACGCTGGTCCCAATCTACGGCACGGCCAGCCCCGCACAGACCATCACCGCTACGGGCAACACGGGTACCGTCTCCTATGCGACGGCCACCGCTGGCTTCACCGTCAACTCGAGCACGGGTGTGGTTTCCTCCGCGAGCGGCAAGTCCGCCGGCACCTTCGCTGTCGTGGTGACTGCCCTCGATGGCACGGTGGCTCCCGGAGCGGCCACTGCCGCCACCGGCTCCACCACCATCAACGCGACCATCGCGTTGCTGATGACGCCGACGAGCACGGCTACGCCCAGCACCGGCACTGCCGGGCCAGTGCGTACGATCACCGCCACCGGCGGCACGGGTACCATTACCTACGCCACGACCACCGCTGGCTTCACCGTCAACTCGAGCACGGGCGTAGTTTCCTCCGCAGGCGGCACGGCGGCTGGCACCTACCCGGTAACCGTCACGGCCACCGATAGCGGCACCGCCGCCGCATCGACCGCTACAGCTACCGGTACGATCACCTTCAACGCGACAGTGATCCCATAACCGGGACCCTTTCGCTTAACCTGAACCCAACCCGGCGGCAGGGGCCTTACGGCTCCCGCCGCCGTTTTCTTTGCCCGGAGGAGAACCCGGGAGGGATTCTATCCGACCGGTGTGGGGGACGTTACCGCTGACGAATGTGCCCCACCGGCTTATCGATAAGGGGTGAAAAGCTCGGTAGTGAAGTAGCGTTCCATGCGGTCTGGAAAAACCGTGACGACGCGGGCTTGAGGGCCAAGCTCCCGAGCGATTTGCTCGGCGGCTTCATAATTGAGGCCAGAGCTGGGGCCGACGGGATAGCCGGCGGCGATCAATTGGCGCGAGGTGACCAAGGCTTGGGTGTCGTTGATCTCGAGCATGCGCAGGCCGGGTAGAGCGCTTTCGTCAAAAATAGTGGAGACCCGGTCGGCGACGCCGGGAATGCGGCTGCTGAAACTGCAACATTCGGCTTCGGGTGGGCCAGTGAGGTTCCCAGTCACGGTAACGGGGCGGGCGAACACCGGCCGCACCCGGCAACCGGCGAGGCGGAAGCCTTCAAAGAGGCCCATCAGCGTGCCGCCCGTGCCAACGCCGCTGACCACGGCGTCCACCGTGGGAATCTGGTGCAGGATTTCGCGAGCCGTGTTGACTTGGTGAGCCAGGGCATTGTCTGGATTGGAGAATTGGCGCGGCAGAAAAGCGTTGGTTTCGAGCGCGATGCGTTCGGTTTCGGCGATTGCGCCCACGATGCCATGGGCTTGGGGCGTCACACGGATCTGGCCGCCGTAGGCCCGGACGATGAGCACCCGCTCGTTGCTGACGCCCTCCGGCATCACCGCCATAAAGCGCATGCCGAGTTGCGCGCAAACGAGAGCCATGGCGATCGAGGTGGAACCGCTGGAGGCTTCGATCACCAGGGAGCCGGGCCCAACGTGTCCTTCGCGCCACGCTTTTTCGAGGATGAAGCGGGCAATGCGATCCTTAGCCGAGCCGCTGGGGTTGAGGTATTCGAGTTTGGCCCAAATGACGGGACGCTGGGGAGCGAGCTGAACGGGAACCAGGGGGGTGACGAAATGGGTACCACAGTCTGGTAGTGGCAGTGTATGGACCGGTGTCATCACGGCTAGCGTACGGGGACGGCGACGGAGGAAAGCTGGATCTGCTCCAGATCGAGCCAGTCATCGGTGTCGGTGTTTTGGACGAAGACCAGATCGTTCACCAGGAACTCGCGAGGGCCCGTGTACTGTTGCCAACGGTGGCGGGCGAGGTCAGCTGAGGCTTCGACGTATTCGGGCTCCAGGCCCTGAGCTAGTGTGACGTGGGGGTGGTAAGGGAAGGCTTCGCGATTGTTGAGCGCGCCATGGCAAAGACCGCGATGAGCGGACTGGAGCGCGGGGTAGCCTTGTCCAATGGCCAAGTAGATCACGTTGGTGCCAGGGAAGATCTGGATGTCCTCCAGGGTGACCGTGAAGGGCGGGAGAGACTCGCTGACGGCTTGCACGGTGGCCCATGCCTCTGCCGCCGATGCCTCCAGGCACCGCGGCGGCAACAAGGTGACATGCGATTGCGCATGGCAGCCGCTAACGAGTTCCACCCGCAGAGCGTTCAGGAAGCGGCCCAGTTCGCCCGGAACATAGTTCACTAACGCAAAGCAGTTTACTGGGGCACCGCTTGCGGCCTTACAACCCATATACACCAGTTTACGCTGTTACGGGCGCCAGCGCGACAGGCCCACCCGCCGCGGGGCCACCGGTGCCAAAGTCCGGGTTGCCGCCAGACGCCCCAAACTCGAGGCCGGTCTTCATTTCAGGCAGCACCCATTTGGCGTCCTCGAACCCAACATACTTATAAATTCGGAGCTCCTGGTTGGGCAATTCCAGCACGTCACCGACGTCGAGCGGCTCGTCCGAATCACGGAGCAAAGCCCAGAGACTGTAGGGAGTGGGAGCTTCAAACGTATTGTCGATCACTTCGTAATCTTTTGGTTTGACTGGTGTTACGCCGCTGGTGTGCGGCGCCCATCGAAATTGTTGGCGCTTCTCATCGCGCATCCGGAAGATCCGGTAGCAAGGCATCTTCAGAACATATCACATATGATTTGTTTCTTAGAAATGGCATCGGATTTTCCGCGGGCGCGCCAGT
>JAYVUQ010000561.1:0-3185 GCA_043787785.1 Bryobacteraceae bacterium | reverse complement strand
GGGCGGCAGGGCATGCAAGAAGCGCAGCGTTACCCGGAAGACTTTGACGGCTTGGTGCTCGGCGCGCCCGGCCTCTATTTGACGGGCAATGTGACGCGGCGGATGTGGGTGGGGCAATCGCAGGTGGGCGCGGGCGCATTGCCTCCCGAGAAGTTACCGCTGCTGGCGAAGGCCGTTACCGAAAAGTGCGATGCGGTGGATGGCTTGGCCGACGGCTTGATCGACGATCCGCGCCGGTGTGACTTTCGCCCGGCGCGCGACCTGCCGCGATGCGCGGCCGGCGATGACGCCGAGTGCTTTACGGCGGCGCAAATTGAGTCGCTCGGCAAGATCTATGGCGGCCCGCGCAACTCGCAGGGCAAACAACTTTTTCCGGGCGAGCCCGTAGGCGGCGAACTGGTTTGGGCGGACAATCTGATCGCCCCCATCAAGACCGTGTTGCCCCGATCGGAGAGCCAGATGAAATTTGCCATCCTGGAGCCGCCGCCTGGGCCTGACTGGAGCTACACGCAGTTCAACTTCGATACGGACCCGCCCCGCACGGCCCGCGCCGCCGCCGAGTTAAATCCGCGCAACCCGAATCTGGCGCCGCTCAAAAAACGCGGCGGCAAGATCATCCAGTATTCCGGGTGGGCCGACCAGCAAGTGAACCCCTTCCCGGGCATCGAGTACTACGAGACGGTGAGCCAAAAAATGGGCGCCGGACCCACTCGCGATTTTTACCGGCTGTTCATGGTGCCGGGCATGTTCCACTGCAACGGCGGCCCAGGCTGCGGCAGCGTCGATTGGCTGGCGGCGGCGATGGAATGGGTGGAGAAGGGTACGGCACCGGCGCAGTTGGTAGGCGCGCATGTGGAAGGCGGCAAGACGACACGGACGCGGACGCTTTGCCCTTATCCGCAGGTGGCGCGCTATCAGGGTTCCGGGAGTGTCGACGAGGCGGCCAGTTTCGCCTGTGTGGCGGCGCGCTAACGGGGCTTTGACGGGAGCGAATACGGTCAGAAGCAATTCGAGCCGCGGCGAACGGGAGCGGGCGAACGTCAGCCAGCTGGGCCGCGGCTTGAATCGTCAGCATGATGGGTGAAAATTACGCGAACGTTAGCGCTTGGAAGGTGACTTGGGTTGGGAGCCGGACTTGATGATTAGTTCGGTGAAGAGTTCGACGGCTTTATCGATGGGGAGAAAGTCGGCGGCGTCGATGGGGGTGAGGCCAGCTTTGTTGCGCTCGTCGAGCGGGGCCCCTTTTTCGGCTAAAAAGCGGATCACTTCGCAGATGCGCTTTTGCGACTCGAGACCGCCGTCCTTGCCGGTACCGTTGACGGAGGCGTGCATGAGCGTGGTGCCGTCGCGATTGACGACCTTGGCATCGCTATCGAAATCGTAGGCGAAGCGCACGGCGGCCACTTGCGCGCTGCCGACGGCGGCCATGAGGAACGAACTTCCGTCGACGGCTTTGAGCTTGGGGTCGCTGCCGGCGTCGAGCAAGGCACGCATGGCAGGAATGTGACCGGCGCGGGCGGCGAGGAAGAGGGGAGATTGGCCACCGGGGGGACCGCGGAAGAAACCTCGCCCGCCACCGGCGGCTTCGAGGGTTCGCGCGTCTTTGTTGGCGCCATTCTTGAGCAGCGCTTGTAGCAAGGGAAGGTCGCCGGCTTGGGCGGCGAGGTGCAAGGGAGTATTGCCGGTGCGGTCGGCGGTGTTGGGGTCGGCCCCAGCTTCAAGCAGCGCCAGCGCGGCTGCCGAACTGCGATGAGAGGAGGCGGTGAGCAACGCCATGGTGCCGTCGGTAAGCTTGGAGTTGGCGTCTGCCCCGGCGGCGATTAAGGCCCGAATGGTCGCCACGTCGTTCTTGACGGCGGCGAAGAAGAGGGGCGTGAAGCCGGATTTGGAGGCGAGCTGGTAGTCGGCGCCCCGCGCCAGCAGGAGCTCGACCACGGCGGCGTGGCCTTCCGCAGCCGCCCACATGAGTGCGGTTTGGCCCTTGCGGGTGTCGGCCGGGTTCGCTTCGGCGCCGGCATCGAGCAACGCCCGCACGGCATCGAGCCCGCCGGCGCCGGCGGCGAGCATGAGAGCGGTTTCGCCATTCGCGCGCATGGCTTTGGCGGGCGCGCCGCGCTGGAGCAAGGCCGCCACCAGGGGACCATCGCCATTGGCGGCGGCGAGGGTCAACGGCGATTCGCCGTATTCGCTGAGGGTGTGCGCCGGCGCGCCCGCCTCGATCAGCTTGAGCGCCAAGTCCCGTTCGCCGAGGTAGACGGCCCAGGCCAAAGCGGTGCCGCCACCCGAATCAGCAGCGGCGAGATCGGCTTTGCTTTTGAGCAAGGCGGTCACCGCGGGCGTGTCGCGACGCTTTACCGCGTCCAGCACGCGCAGGTCGGGTCCAGACGCGGCGTAGAGCACCGACGCCAACAGCAGGTAGCGCATGCGCTTAGACCTGCGCCAACCGGCCGGTGCTGTCGCCGAAGTTCTGGCACGGCACTTGGGCGGCGTCAAAAAGGTTGAGGAAGAGGTTATTGAGCGGCGTCTCAGAGGCGTAACGCAAATGACGATTGCCCTTGAAGAAGCGGGTGCCAGCCACCAGCGCGATGGGCAGATCGTGGTGGGTGTGGATGTTGGCGTCGCCCAAACTGCTGCCGTAGCAGACCAGCATATTGTCGAGCAAAGTGCCACCAGCGCCATCGGGCGTCGACTTCATCTTTTCGAGGTAGAAGGCGAAGGTCTTCACCAAGTGGGCATCGATTTGCGCCACTTTGTCGATCTTCTCTTTGTCGTTCATGTGGTGCGAGAGCGAGTGGTGGCCGTCCGAAATGCCGATGGCGCGATAGGGGCGATTGCTGCCCGCGCGGCCCAACATGAAGGTGATCACGCGGGTCATATCGGTTTGGTAGGCGATGGCCTGCAACTCGATCATGAGCTTGGCGTGGTCTTCAAAGCTCTCGGGGGTCGAATCGGGGCGAACCATGTCGGGCAGCTGCGTGGAGGCGCTTTGCTGCTCCGCTTTCTGAATGCGGCGTTCGATGTCGCGGATAGAGTCAAGGTACTCGCTCAGCTTGGTGCGGTCGCGCGTGCCGAGCTCAGTTTGCAGACGGTCGATACTGCCGGCAACATAGTCGAGAATGCTGCGTTGTTTGTTGAGAGCAAGCTTGCGGGCGGCCGGATCGGTGGTGCCGTCCTCGCCGAAGAGG
>JAYVUQ010000560.1:0-8435 GCA_043787785.1 Bryobacteraceae bacterium | reverse complement strand
GGGCGCCGGTGCGGCGGGAGTAACTCTCGATTTCTGGCGTATCCGCGAGATGCTTCTCGATCTTGCGCAAAAGCCGGTCGGTCTCTTGCAGCGAAGTGCCGGCGGGAGTGCGGTAGTCGAGGACAAAGGCACCTTCGTCCATCTCCGGAAGAAAACCGCTACCCAGCCGCCAGTAGAGGAGGCCGGCGCCCAGGAGGATCAAAGTGCTGAGGAGGGCGATCCAACGGGGGTGCGCAAGGCACCAATGCAAGAGCCGCTCATATTGGTGGGTTAGCCAGCGCATCCAGCGGCCCTCGGTGGCGCGCTCAGGTTCGAGAACCCCGGAGGCGAGAGGCCCGGTGGGTTTGAGTAACCAGGACGCTAATACCGGAGTAAAGACCAAAGCCAAGACTAATGAGGCGAGAAGTGAAGCTACTAACGTCAGCGCCAGGGCGCGAAAGAAGACCGCCGTAATTCCCCCCAGAAACACCAGGGGCACAAAGACGACAATCGGCGTCAGCGTAGAGCCGATCAGCGCGGGCGTCAGTTCGACGATGGCGCGGCGGGCCGCTTCGTGGGGAGACTCGCCCAGATTGAGATGGACCGCGATGTTTTCCACCATCACGATGGCATCGTCAATTACCACTCCGATGCAGGCCGCAATGCCGCCCAGCGTCATCAGGTTAAAGCTCATGTGGAAGAGCCGCATGCAGACAATCGCGGTAAGGACAGCCACGGGAATGACGGCGGCCGCCACTAGCGTCGTGCGCCAATTCTTCAGAAAGGCGACCAGGACGCCAATCGAGAGAATCAGGCCAATCAGGATGCTCTCCACCACTCCCGAGATCGAGTCTCGCACCAGGATCGATTGATCATAGTAAGTAGAGAGCTCGACATCTTTGGGTAGAGTCTGGCGGATCTTGGCGAGCTCCGCATTTACCGCGTCGGCCACTTCGACAGCGTTTCCGTCTGGCTGTTGCAGCACGTTCACCAGGACCGCCGGGCGGCCATTGGCCGTGACAATGTTATACACCGGCTTTTCGCCAGGAACCACTTCGGCGATATCTTTCACCAGCACCGGCGTTCCCTTGACGACATCGACGACGACACGCTCGATTTGTTGCGGCGACTCGATCAAGCCGGTGACCGTAGTTAGATATAAGTGATAGTTTTCCTGTAACATCCCTGCAGGTACTAGGGTGTTGCTGTTGCGGATGGCATCGACCACCTTCGTCAGCGGCATGTTAAAGGCGTTGAGGCGTCGAGGATCAACCAGGACATGGTATTCCGGCGCTCGCCCGCCGACGATGCGAGCTTCGGCGACGCCAGCGATCCGGTAAAGGCGCGGCGAAATCTCGTAGTAAGCCAATTCCCATAACTCTGAAAGTTTTCGCGAGGGAGAAGTAATGCTAAACCCGACCATGGGGAAGACATTGAAAGTGAGGCGATTGATGTAGAAGCGGCACTCCGGCGGCAACGTCGGGGTAATTTGCGAAATCCGCCCTTGTACTAAGTGCAGCGCATTCATAATGTCCACGTCCCAGCGGAAGAAGACACTAATTTCCGTCGAGCCGCGCGCCGTAGTGGATCGAACCGTGGTGACTCCGGGCACCAGCCGGATGGCTTCCTCAATGGGGCGGGTAACGGTGGACATCTGAATATTTGGCGGAGAAATTCCGTTGTCGACCAGAATGACAATGCGAGGAAAGTCGGTTTGGGGAAAGATAGCAATCGGGATCTGCGGAATCAGCAGCAGCCCGGCTAAGGCGAAACTGAGCGCCACCAGCACCATCGCCCGTCCATGGCGAAGCGCAAACCCGGCCAAGCCTCCGGTCACGGTTTGGCGCCCTTGCCGGGAAGAACCGAGGCACCGTCGGGCAGTTCGTAACCGCCCTCAATCACCACGGTTTCGCCAGCCTGCAAACCGGTGAGCACCACGCGCTTGTCGCCCAATCGGTCGCCGACCTCCACTTCCTTCCGGTGCGCCACCTTTTTGGCATCTACCACGAGGACGAAACCCTTGCGCGTACCTTCTTCGAGTTGAATCGCCGAAACCGGCACCAGCACGGTATCCAGCAAACGCCCGGTGGCAAAGGAGACGCTGCCAAAGGTGCCGGAGCGCAGGAAGGCGGCAGGACGCGCGATCTCGCACCACACCTCAACGGTCCGCCGCTGGGCATCAACCGCACGATTCATCACCGTGATGCGGCCAGCCGAGCTGGCCGGTTCGTTGTCGCCACCAGAGAATGTGCAAGGCTGTCCGAGGCGAAGCTTACTCATGACGGACTCGGGCACTTGGGCGCGGGCCGTAACGACGGCCAGGTCAACCAGGGTAAAGACCGGGGCACTGGGTTGGCCAAGGTCGCCGGCATATTGGAATTGCTCGGTGATCGCGCCAGCGAAAGGGGCGCGCAACTCGGCGAACTGCAGTTGCGTACTAACCGTGGACAAGCGGCTCCTGGCCTGTTCTACACGGGCTTCGGCGATACGCAGATCCTGCCCCTGGGATTGCTGTTCCAGCAACGCAAGCGAGCGTGTGGCGACCTCGAAATTAGTCTTGGCGGTGGAGAGTTCCGTCTCGCTAAGTAAGAGGTCGCGATTGGGGATGGCACCTTGCTCAAAGAGGGCTTTGCGGCGGTCATAGATGCGCTGGGCCTGGTTCAGCATGGCCCGCGTGGTGTCTACCTGGCCGCGGGCGCGTTCGAGGTCGGTGGGCAAGGTTCCTTTGCGGGTCTTCTCGAGATTAGCCTGGGCGTCGGACAGCATGGCCTGGGCCTCTTCGCGCTGCGAGGTAAGGTCACGGTTTTCGAGCATCCCGAGCAATGCGCCCGCGCTGACCGTATCGCCCTTACGCACCTTCAGTTCACGAATCACACCGGTGAGGCGAGGCGTCAGGTTGGCTTGTTCCCGCGGAAAGATAGTGGCCGGCGCCTGCAATTTGAGATCCACCGCAGCGCCCTCGGCCACCGCAGTTTTGACAGCGACTACCGTTTTTTTCACCGGCGGCTCTTCTTCGCGCGTGCCACAAGAGACGAGCGCGCAACAGAGAAGGAGTGGGAGATAGATTTTCATCGGCCGGCCGCGACCTCCAGGTCCGCTTTTGCATTCGTGTAGAGAAACAAAGTGTTGTAATAATTAGCTCTAGCTTGTTGTAACTGCGTTTGGGCGAGCACCACATCGAGCGCCGGCCCTTCTCCGCCCTCATAGCGGGTGCGGGAGAGTTTCAGATTTTCTTCGAATAATTGCACCTGCGACGAGGCGGACTTCAGTTGCGCGTACACCGAGTTCATCCGCGCATTGGCCGTTTCGTACTCGCGGGAGAAGGCACGCGCAGTAAGTTGGCGCGTGCTCTCCACCTGCTGCGAACGGGTGGTGAACTGTTGGGCGAGGCTGCGGGCACGAAACCAATCGAAGATAGGAACGTTTACCGAGGCCAGCAAGGCTTTGCCACGTTCGTCCCAACGGTAACGGTTCGCGTCGATGCCGTATTGGTAGCCGAGAAAGACTTGCGGCAGCAGCGCGGCGCGCTCTCGTTTGGCATCGAGCGCAAAGCCTTTTTGCTGCAAGTCAAAGATGCGAAATTCCGTCCGGCGCAGGAACAGGCCAGGTCCTTCGGTCGTAGGTAGTTCAGCGGCAATGGCCGGCAGCGCGTCTTCAAGGTCGAGTAATTTATCCACCTCGACGGTCCAGTAACTGGCCAGGTCCTGATTGGCGAGTTGGGCGTCGAGGTTGGCGGTTTGCTGCAACTGTTCGAAGGCGGCCACTTGGGCGGCGGCTTTGACGACATCGGCGCGCGCCACTTCTCCGCCGGCGAACAGGGCGTTGGCGCGCACTTCAAAGCTGCGGGCTTCGGTGAGGCTCGCTTGCGCGGCATCGGCGATCTTGCGGGCGACGAGCACGCGATAGAAGGCGATGGTGACGAGCCGGCGCAGGTCGCGCTCGGTGAGGCGGAGGCCGGCGTCGGCCACGTCCCGGTCCACTTTGGCGCGAGCGTAGGCCGCACGCAAACGGCCCGAAGTATCTACCTCCATGGCGGCATGGGCCATGGTGATGTATTCGCGAGACCCGTTGAACGAGATAAAAGCTTGACGGTCAGGCCGCGGCGAATTGTAGATGGCACCGCCGGTGAGGTCGGCGTGGGGCAGAAAGCCGGAGCGGGCCACGGTGAGGCCCAGGCCGGCGATGCGGGCCTCCTGACGGGCGATGGTGACCGAGGATGGCACAGAGTTGGCCAAGCGAAGACAGTCAGTCAGAGCGAGCGGCTTCTGCGCGAAGGCGATCGAGGCAAGGCAACAAAGGAGGCCGATTCGCGAAGCTGAGTCCCTAGGCATTCCTCACGATTAGAACACGCGAACCTGAAGATTGCCTGAATCAGCGCTACGATGAGGGCTATGTTCCGTTATTTCACCCTGTTGGTGCCAACCTTGTTGTTTGCCCAGACCGATGGCTACGTCGGATCGACGGCCTGCAAAAGCTGCCATGCGGAGACTTATACGCGCTGGGCCAAGACGAGGATGGCCAACGTAATTCGCGATCCCAAGCTACATCCGGAGGCGATCCTGCCGGACTTCTCCAAGGCCGATCCGCTGTTGACCTTCAGGAAAGAGGACGTCGCCTTTACTTATGGCAGTAAGTGGAAGCAGCGTTACTTCAAGAAGGTAGGGGACGACTACTTTCCCTTGCCGGCGCAGTGGGACGTGACTAACCAGGTGTGGCGGGCTTACAACGTGAAAGTGGGCACCGACTGGTGGACGGCGCATTACCCCGGGGACAACATGCAGCGCCCCACGGGTCCGCTTTGCGACGGCTGCCATTCGGTGAATTACAACCCGGTCTTGAAAACGGTGACCGAGTGGAACGTGGGCTGCGAAAAATGCCATGGCCCGGGATTGACGCATACCCGCAAGCCGCTCAAGACGAATGTGATCAACCCGGCCAGGCTCAGTGCGCGGCAGGCAAATGACACGTGCATCCAATGCCATTCGCAAGGCCGGCCCCTAACCAATCCGGTGGCGGGCCGGCATTACGATTGGCCGGTGGGGTTCGACGTTTCAAAGCAACTCAACGACTACTGGGAACTGGAAGAGCATAAGCTAGGCGAGACCACTTTTACCCATTTCGCCGATGGCACCGGGCATAAAAACCGGATGCAAGGCAACGACTTTGTGCAGAGCAGCATGTATACCCACGGGGTAACGTGCTCGAGTTGCCATGACCCGCACGGCAGCCCGAACAACGCCGATTTATTGAAGCCGGCGACGACGTTGTGCCTTACCTGTCATGGCCCGAATTCTCCCAACGGCCCGCATGCGGCCTCGATGGAGCAGCACTCGCAGCACCAGGCGGGGTCCACCGGGAATGAGTGCATCAATTGCCATATGCCGAAGATTGAAGCAACCATCGCCGATGTGAACGTGAGAAGCCATACTTTCAAGTTCATCACGCCGGCGCTGACGGAGCAATTTAAGATACCGAACCCCTGCACGAGTTGCCATACGGACAAGTCAACGGCTTGGGCGAAAGAAGCCATGAAGAAGTGGCCCGGAGTGTCACCCTGGCGAGTGGCGAAAAAGTAACGGCTATTTCTTTTGTAGGTCGGCGAGCAGGGCTTTCAACTTATGCCGGATGTCGTCCCGGGCCGCAGAGTAGCCTTGGCTGGGCGCGGGCGTATCGCTCCAATCGAGAGCTTTTTTGCCTTTCGGCAACAGCGCGGAGAGGTCAGGGCCGAAGGTAACTACTTTGGTGGCACCCTTCAGATCCTGCGCAGAGACCTTTACGGGCTTAGGCAAAGGACTGGTGAGTCCGTTGGCGAGCAATCCTTTGCTCACGCCGGCGGCGATGTCGGCGTCGGGATTGGTGCCCCGGGCGACGATCTCGACAGTGAGCCCTTTGGCCTTTGCCATTTTCTCAAACTCAGCTGCGGCCATGATACTTTTGGCCGCACCGTGTTCGCAGACGAAGACGACCTTGGGCTGGGCGACGGCGAGCGCCGCGCAAGTAAGCGCGAGGGCCAGGATCAGTTTCATGCCTCCCTACTTTACCAGCCCGCTGCGGATTTCAGGCTGATCGGCGCACCAGTCTTGGGTGGGCGTCTGGCTGGTGACGAAACAAACCGGGGAGTTGTTGATTTCATTCACTTTTCGTCCCTTCTTTCCTGTTCCTCTCTACGCTGCCAGGAGTTTGGGGTTGCGGCTCGATTCCCCAGGGTAGCATCGTCAATGGCGCCTAAGGCCTTAAGTGATTGAATTGATGAGAGAAAATTGTCGTGATCGGGTGGGGGGGTGATCGCGGCTGAATGCGGATCTGGAGACAGCTTATGGCCTCGCGGTCGCGAGAATTACGAGAATGTGCCCCTCCGCTGACGCGGTGGGCTAAAATGTCACATGCGTGCAACACTTTTGCCCTTGCTGATGACTGGGCTCGTGATTGCGGTGGTCTTTCTGCCCCCTTCCGTAGGCTTGGCTTCGAATGGTGACTTCGAGAAGGTCTCGCGTTGCTACAACCTGGTAGAAACCGCGTCTGACCAATTCCACTACGCCACCCTTTACTATGCGATCGATCCGGCCAAACACTGGGCTAGCGGCTTTGTTAGTTCCGAACACCTGCCGGCTTGGGTGGCGGTTCAGCTACAGCGCCTGAGTGGCTCGCCGCGCTTCGATATACGCTGGATTGGTTTGGTGCATGCGGCGGTGTTTCTGCTAGCGATCGCGATCGCCTCCCCTCGCCTGAATGGGTGGCTCAGCGCTGCCACGCTGATCATCCTGGGCGATGTGGCGAACCTGGCTTACTTCAACACCTTCTATATGGATGCCGCGGGGCTTGTATTTCTACTGCTCGCCATCGCGGCTTACCTTCGCCAGTGGCCCTGGCTCGTCACCATCGCGACGGTCCTCTTCGTTCTGGCAAAGCCACAACATGCGGTGCTGGGTTTGCCCGCCGTCGCCTTCTTTCTTACGCGTCGCCAATGGACGACCGCGCTGCTGGTGCTAGCTGCCCTGACTTACTCGCTGCGGAGCGTGCCAGCTGACTATGCGCCACCCGCCGTCTTCAACATGATCTTTTACCAGATTCTGCCGGCGTCGGCGAACCCATCACAAGACCTGCGCGAGTTAGGCCTGGGCCATGAGTTTCTTCGCTATCGCGGCATGTATTCCTTCAGCGAGGGCGCACCGATTCACGACCCTGACTTTAACCGCGCCTTCCGGAAGCGGACTTCGCATGGCCGGCTTGCCATTTACTATCTACGCCATCCACAAACGGCGGTAACCATCCTGTTACGGCAGATAAGCGAGGCGGGGCAGATCCGCCCGCCGATGGGCAATTACGACCGGTCGGCCGACAAGCCACCCTCGGCCATGAGTTATAGCTTCGCCTTATGGAGTTCACTGAAGAGGACGCTTTTCAATGGACGAGGATACCTTTTGTTGACGGCGACCGTGCTTTTATCCTGGTTCGGGCGGAGGCAATGGACACTGGTGCTCACACTATGGCTGGCGGCGATAACCGGCTGCCTGGCCGATTGCCTGGAAGTTACACGGCACCTCTATGTTTTCCATTTACTCTTCGACTTACTCGTGCTGGCTATTCTCCGGGAGAGATTTCGTTCGCCATCAGACCTAGCGCTCAAGATGGGAGGAGGCAAAACGGTCCAGCTCAGCGGTTACTACCTCAAGGCGTGAGGCGGGCTTGAGTGAGACGAGACAAACCGAGGCTGACATCGGGACCATCACACTACGGTCTCGGATTTCAAGTTCCTTGTCCACCCGGTATGCGGCGGTGCGGCGCATCTCGATGGAGACAGCTTCGAAGCACTCATTGCGGGCCAGCAGCACAAGGAAAGAGGGGCCGCTCCAACGGAAGATCTGGTCAGCCGGGCCGACGTTGGCCGCAATGTGCTGCAAGAAAGTGGTTAGCATTTCGTCGCCCACGGCGTGGCCGTAGCGAGAATTGATTTGCTGGATGCGATGGACGACGAAAAGCGCCAAGTGCAGGCCCGGCGCCCCGGCGCTCAGACATTGGGTGATCGCCTCTTCGGCGGCGTGGCGGGTGTCGAGCCCCGTCACCGGGTCGGCCGCCCGGTGAGCCTGTGAAGTGGTCCCGGATGGAGCATGAGTGTCGCGAAAGGTAGCCGTCACCAACGATTGCGTCGCCGCATGATGGCGGCGCTCCTGACGAAGTGCCTCCACGCACTCGTCGATCTTCTGCCGCGCCATCTCTAAGTCTTCCAGCTTCGAAATGGACTCGAGCGATTCCTGCAGCGACAGCAGACGCGCCGCGGCTTGCGAGTGCCGGTCGCCAAATTCAGCCAAGGCGCTGGTCAAGCTGCTGACAATGCGCTGTAACCCGGCACTTTGGCCGTGCCAGTATTTGTCGGCCTGCACTTCGTATTGCCGCAGGGCCTGCTGCGCGGCGCCGGCCAGCATGACCAGTTCGGCATCGTCGTCCGTCGATATCAT
>JAYVUQ010000559.1:0-4828 GCA_043787785.1 Bryobacteraceae bacterium | reverse complement strand
GTTACTGCTCAAATCCACGACGAAGTTTGGTATCTCCAGCCCGGCTTTGCAGGCAGTGCCTCGCGGCTGAGTGGCACTGCCGGTCTTGGAATTCCGCGGCCGCTTGTTGGCACAGAACTAGACTCAGCCGGCCAGCCTCGTGTTTCGGTGGAGGAGTTGGTTTCTGGCGATGAAGTTAGCCTGAGGATCGGCTTTGCACCACCAGCGAGCCCACAAAGCTCGGCCGCATCCAGGCCGCTACTTCGCCTCACTCCGGACATCGAAACCGTCGGCGGCACTTTGTTGGGCAGCCAAAGTTATTACTATGCGATCAGCGCTTTAGACGCCGCGGGTGCCGAAAGCAGAAGTTCCTTTATCGTACGGGCATCAATCGGCTCACTTACCAACACGAATGCCGTACGATTGGGACACCTCAGTTTTTCTCCGGGCACCTCCGCCTTTGTTGTCTATCGTGGCCCTAACCCCCAACAACTGTTGCGTATTGCCAATAATGTGCCAATTGCGGCGGTATTTGTGGACACTGGACTGGTGCCAGAGCTGGTCCCGCCCCCGGATGAAAATTACCATGATGCTCATTGTTACTGGCGTCTTGAGCTATATCCCGAGATTGCTGCAGGTCAGTTTACGAATACGACTATCGGAAACGCTACCTTGGCTTTGACGCCCAACGTCTTCAATGGCTCGATGGTGAGAATCACTCGTGGAAAGGGCGCAGGCCAGGAGCGACTGATTCAGGCAAGTTCTCCATCTTCTTTCGTAGTAACACCAGCCTGGGCAGTAATCCCGGACGGCACGAGTTACTTTGTTGTCGCTGAGGCTGGCTGGAAGTTGGGCGGATCCAGCCCTACCAGTCCGGTTGAGTTTCCCATTCCCAATCGAGGAGGCGCTACGCTGCAGATTGCGGCTCGCTCCGCAAACGCGAATGGCCAAGAAAGCGCGCCAGAGCTCTCACCCATTACTCGGTGGCAAATCGGCGGCGGTGCAGGTGGCGGCGGACTAGACTCAGGAGTGCCGCCGATGCCAACCTTCGGGTTGGGACGTGCGCAGGACGGATCTTTGGAATTGGCGGCCATCGGCTTCACGACTTTAACCAACACGCGGACAATTTCCGGTGGCACATTGACGCTCTATGCCTGGAACGAACTCCGGTCACCATCCGCTCAGTTACTTGCAACCGCGATCGGCGCGTCGGATACGGCAATCGCTCTCACCGCCCCTAGACCGGTCGGCGGACCAGTGGCCGAAGCTGTGATTGGAGATTTGGTCCAGATCGGCGCCGAACTGCTCAGAATTACCGCCCTTTCCTCCGATGGCCTCACTTACGCGGTGGCCCGCGGCTCTCATGAATCCACTGCCGCAGGATACGGCCCCGGCACTCCGGTCTACTACCTTGATCGCAACTTGTTCATTGTTCCCTTCGTTCGTGACTTTTTCGGCAGTCCGGCGAGCGGGCGATACAGCCAACCGATCTATTGGCCTGACGTGCGAGTCGCAGCGGCCGAGTTCTCGGTGACCAATGTCTTTGGCGCGTCGCCTGTTTCGGAGAGAAACCTGATTAGCACAACGGCACTTGGCCTGCGCACACTCTCTGGCGGTCAACTTACTCTTCAGTTTGACGGCCCCCTCGTGATCGGATCGAGCGTCACTCCCATCTTGCTCGTAGAGCGAAGACAGGCCATTGGTGAGATCTACGCGGTGGTCGCCGACGCACCCACTGGGATTGGCGGATCCGTGGTGACTCGAGTAATGCGGAATGGAGTAGCCTTTGCCGAGGTGACCATCCTCATGGGCATGACCGAGTCGAACACGGTCAGTGGATTCGGATTGCCGCCGCTCGAACCGAATGAACGATTGACCATCGACATTGTCAACGTGCCGTCGTCGGCCATCGGAACGCCTGGCCGGGATCTGACCGTCATTCTGAGTCGCTAGCACGCCAGCAGGTGGAGGGGGGGCATACGCGCCTTCCGCGAAAGATGCTCTAATTGAGGTGAAAGGAAATCCCGATGGAAGTCGAAATGAAAATTCGCACGCTGATGATGGATCCCGTCACGCAAATGCCCATCGTGATCCTGCGCGATGTGGCTGGCGAGACAATCCTACCGATTTGGGTCGGAGTCTACGAGGCGAACGCGATTGCCCTGGAAATCGAAAAGATTTCAACACCCCGGCCAATGACTCATGACCTCATTAAGACCATTGTCACAGGTCTCGATGTGACGGTTCAAAAAGTGGTAGTTAACGAACTAAGGGACGATACCTTCTATGCCCTGATTTGGATGGAAAAGAATGGCGAATCTGTTTCCGTGGATGCCCGGCCAAGTGATGCGTTAGCGTTGGCCTTGAGGCTAGATTGTCCAATTTTTGTGGACGATCAAGTCTTGAAGACGTCGAAGATGGTCACGACCGCCAGTGACAAGAACAATAATGAGGAGTTGCGGCGTTGGCTTGAACAGCTGAACGACGAGGACTTCGGCCGTTACAAGATGTAGGTGCGCGTGGAGGGTAAACTGCGCCGGCTTGCCGAGGCCCGGATAGAGTTCGTGCCTTTGGACTTGGCCAACCATTCATCCTGACCCGCGACGGCTTCGTCTGCCTAGTCGAAGGTACTAAGACTGAGCCCCAGAGCTTTGGCCAAATCGGCTCGGTTTGCAAGCTGACCGCCTCGGGTTTCGGCGTCATTCTGTAGGAAGCCGATCAGGCCCACTTCGTCTCGAAGCAGGCAACGCGGCCCGCAACCCCTCGCGAGATTGTGCTGTGCCGCAAGTTCGCTCAGGATCTGCAAACTGCGCTAGCCAACTGGTACGAATAGTCGATTCGTATTGCCAGGAATCAAGCTAAGATAACGAGGTTGTTGCCGCGGGCCCTATCTAATCGCCATTGCTGGCCCATCCGGAGCCGGGAAAAGTTACCTTGCCCACCATTTGGCAAAGGCTTTGCCCGCCGAGGCTGCCGTCCTATCCCGCGATTCTTACTATCGAGAGCTCACCAGTTTCTCTTACGAAGAGCGCTGCCGTTTCAACTTCGATCAACACGACTCGCTTGACCGAACACTCCAATCAACTGCGCAACTTCGAAACCCACTCCCGCGTCAATGACCCAGAACGCTTCGAGCCAAGGCCCTTCGTCATCCTGGAAGGGATCTTCGCCCTGTACTCCCCGAAATCCGCGACCTCGTCCAGTTGAAAATCTTCTTCACCACCCCCGATGGCTTGTGCTTTCATCGTCGATCGCAGCGGGGTACCGTCGAGCGCGATCGCTCCGCTGACTCCGTCACTCAGCAGTATGATCAAACCGTGCGCCCGATGGCCTTCGAATATGTTTGGCCCACCGCCAAACAAGCCGACATCGTCCTGCCCGGCAATCAAAACATCGACGAGTCAGTCCGCCAAGTCCTCAATGGCCTGCAAACCAAGCCCACGGCTATGGCCGCGGGCAAAGATTGATCTGCTGCACAAACCCATCCCCGAATCCCTTAAGCTCCGCCTGGTAAGCATTCGAGCTAATTTGCAAGCCCGACCCGCTCGACGTAAAGCCGCTCACCGTAATCTCGCAAGCGCTGGTTAAGGTGACGGCCGCCAGCGCGTCCTGCCCACTTCCGCCCAGATAAGTCGTGTACGCCAAAGCAGTGCCGGCCGGCGTATTCGGCTGAATCCTGGCAATAAATCCATCCACCGTTCCACCACTCACCCGCTGCAACGACTCGCCCCGTAGCGGGAAGTCCGTCGACAGCGTATAGCCCACCACAAACACTTCGTTCTGCGCATTCACCGCCACCGACTGCGCCACATCGCCGCCTGACCCGCCCAACAGCGTCGAATAGAGAATCGGCTCTGCCACCGCCGGATCCAGCCGCACCCGCATCACAAACGCATCTCCACGCCCGGCCGCCGTCGCCTGCAGTGATCCCGACGTCGTCGGAAAGTCAGGAGACAATGAATACCCCGCCACCACTACCGCCCCCGTCGCTTCGAGCGCTATCGCCGTCGGCACGTCGCTGTCCACGCCGCCCCAAAGCGTCGAATACACCGCCCCGCTTTGCGCCGGATCGATCCGCATGAGAAACAAGTCCGCTACGCCGCGGAACGCCCGCTGCGGCGCATTCTGACTCACCGGAAAGCCCGCCGACGACGTGTACCCCGCCACATAAATCAAACCCTGCGCGTCCACCGTCAACGCCGTCACCGCGTCCGCCTGTTCGCCCCCCAGCCGCGTCGAATATACCAAAGTATCCGCAGCCGTGCCCTTCGTCATATCCAGCACCGCCACCCAACCGTCCCAATTCCCAATCTGCGAAGCCTGAAAGGCGTTCGCCGTGGTGGGGAACTGTTCAGAGTTCGTATAGCCGCCCACATAAACGCGACCGTTGCGCACCGCCAACGTATTGCATCCATCCGCGCGAGTGCCCCCCAAATACGTCGAATAGATCAATCCCCCATCACCACCGATTCGCGGATCCAACTTCAGCACAAAAGCATCGCGATCCCCGCCTCGCGCGCTCTGAAACGCCGCCCCCGCCAGAGGAAAATTCGTCGACGTCGTCACGCCGCACAGATACACAAACTCCCCATCCACCGCCAACGCCGTCGGTTCATCCAACGCATCGCCGCCGATATAGCTGGCATAGGTCACTTGATCTTCGCCCGTCCTACGCGGATCGATCCGCACCAGAAAGATCTCCCGGCCGCCGCCTGAACGGTTACGGTACGCGTCGCCCGCCACGGGAAACGTATCCGAACTCGTATAGCCCGTCACCCAGATATTGCCCCGGCTATCCACCGTCGACGCAATCACCGTGTCGAAAAGATCGGTCCCCAAATAGGACCCA
>JAYVUQ010000558.1:0-1741 GCA_043787785.1 Bryobacteraceae bacterium | reverse complement strand
ACGGTTTATCTGGAGCAGCTTCGCCGCAGTCTGGCGCGCCGTTTTCCCGGCTGGAACATTTCCGAGATCACCACGGGCGCCAATCTGCAACACACCCTTTCACCGGCCTATCCGCGCGCCTTGGTGCGGCGCGGCAACACCGCCTGGGCCGTGATTCTGGCGACGCCCCTGTCCGACGTCGATGCGGCCTTAAGCTTCGGCCTCATCTGGCACGACTATTGCCGACGGAACGAGAAGCGCGCGGTGGTCGAAGGCCTCGCCGTCTTCGTGCCGGTGGACCAGCACCGCACTACCGCCCTGCGGATGCGCTACCTGGACCGGGCCCGCTTCGAGCCCGCGCTCTACAGCTACGACGCCGACGGCCTGGAGGACCCCATCGATCTGCTGGATAGCGGCAACCTGCTCCGCGCGCTGGAAGGTCCGTGGACTGAAGCCAAGCCTCGCCAACATCCCGGCCCCGAGCGCCGTCTCGAAGACCAGGTGCGGCAGCACATCGAGCTCATCAACCCCAATCTGGTCGACCCCATCTACGGCCAAGTGCCCGCCTTCGCCGCCGGAGACCGCGACCTGATCGATTTGCTCGCCTCCGAGCGCGGGGGCCGTTTGGCCGTCATTGAACTCAAAGCCAGCGAGGATATCCATCTGCCCCTACAGGCGCTCGATTACTGGATTCGCGTGGATTGGCACGTTCGGCGCGAGGAATTCACTGCTCGCGGGTATTTTCCGGGGCGCTCGCTGTTGAAGGTTAATCCCAGGCTTTATTTTGTTGCACCCTCGCTCGACTTTCATCCGTCCAACGCTACAGTGTTACGCTACTTCTCGCCAGTCGTAGATTGGGAGATGGTGGGCGTAGCCCATCCGCGGAGCGGCGCGCTATCGGTCGCTTTCCGACGAGGAAGTAGGAATATTGATGAGTCTTCTGTCGCAAGTGAAGCAGGCGGTCACCAACCTGAGTCCAGCATCGGTGCGGGAGTTGGCGGAGCGTCCGTTCCGCATTGGTTTGCACGCGGAAAGTGAGAGCTTCGTTCACGACTTCGAGAAGTTCGTGCTGCCGGCAACGGTTTCGATGGATAAACGGCGCACCGCCGCGCGCCATGTCCTGCGGGCCGCCCAGCACCCAGGACCTTTCGATATCGAAGTCTTCGAGCTCAGCTTAGAGCGCAGTGAGCACGGCTTCTACTTCGATCCCGCCAATCCGGGGCAGATGGTGAAGGCGGTGCTCGATGCGCATGATCCTTTGTCGCTCGGTTTGGCTCGTAACTTTCCGCCCTTCCGCACCGAAGTCGCGCGCCGCTCCATCAACACCATCTCGCGCGAGAACGCACTGTTTTCGATTGCGACGGCCGTACCGAACATCGCGCCCCTCTTGGGCCTCGGTTGGGCACTGGGCGAGTTCGCCTCCGATACGGCTGTACTCACGGCGAATCAGGTGCGCTTGGCGTTTCTGCTGGCTGCGGCGAGCGACCGGCCGGTGGGCTATAGCGAACAGCGCGGAGAGATCGCTTCCATCATCGCTGGCGCCTTCGGCTGGCGCGCCATCGCCCGCGAACTGATCGGCAAGATTCCCCTCGGCGGCGGACTCATCCCCAAAGCCGCCGTCGCCTATGCCGGCACCTATGTGATGGGCCAAAGCTTCGAGCGGCTCTATCGCTCCGGGTACGCGTACTCGCGGCAAGAGCGGAAGTCGGCTTACGTGGATGCTTATGACCGGGGCAAGGCCATTGTGAGCGCGGTGGTGGAT
>JAYVUQ010000557.1:0-5967 GCA_043787785.1 Bryobacteraceae bacterium | reverse complement strand
GGCATGCCGGAGGAGCAAGTCGTGAACGGGCTGGAAACCGGTCCTACTCGGGTTTCAGGGCCGGAGGCTCCGGCTTGCGGGTAATGGCGGCCATGCCGGTGATGAGGCGGGCTCCGCGTTGGAAGGTAAGGTAGTTGAAACCCCAGCGGATAAACACCAGCACCCGGGCTTCGAATTCGACGATGTACATCAGGTGGATAAAGAGCCAAAGGAGCCAGGCGATGGGGCCCGAAACCTTGAGCTTGCCGAAATTCTCGAAGTAGCCGACGGCGGCGGAGCGGCCGATGACGGCCAGGGAACCCTTGTCGAAGTAGCGGAAGGGGGCGGGGGCGGCTTGGCCTTGCAGGCGGGCGAGGATCACTTTGGCGGCGTATTGGCCTTGCTGCATGGCGGTGGGGGCGACGCCGGGGAGGGGCTGGCCGTCCTGGGTCATGGAGGCGAGGTCGCCGACGACGAAGATGTTGGGGTGGGTGCCGGCGGTGAGGTCCGGGTTGACGAGGACGCGGCCACCTCTGTCTAACGGGGCACCCGCCGAGTCGCCGAGGACTTTGCCGAATTCGGAGGCGCGGACACCAGCGCCCCACAGGACCGTCTTGGCTTCGATTCGCTCTTGACCGGTGGCGGTTTTGAGCGTCACGCCGTCGGCATCGACGCCTACGACGCGGACCTTGTTGCGGGTGCGGACGCCCAGCTTGATGAGCGAGTCGACGGCGGCCGTGGAAAGAGCTTCCGGGTAGTTCGACAGGATGCGCTCGCCGCCATCCAGCAGGATGATGCGCGCGTCTTCCGGGTTGATGTTGTCGAACTCGTTGCGCATGGTGTCGTTGGCCATTTCGCCCAAGGCGCCTGAGAGTTCCACTCCCGTGGGCCCGCCGCCCACGACGACGAAGGTGAGCCAAGCCAGGCGCTTTTCGATGTCAGGCTCGCGCTCGGCTTCTTCGAAAGCGAACAGGATCTTATGGCGCATCCGGGTTGCATCTTCGATGGTTTTGAGGCCGGGGGCGAACTCCTCCCATTGGTCATTGCCAAAGTAAGAGGTGCGCGAGCCGGTCGCGACGATGAGGGTGTCGTAGGGGATGGGGCCCACGTCGGCGAGAATCAGCTGCTTGTTGACGGCATCGAGGCCGATGGCTTCATCCAGCAGGACCTTGGAATTGGCTTGCGAAGAAAGCACGCTGCGCAGGGGCGCGGCGATTTCGCCGGGCGACAGCGACCCGGTGGCCACCTGATAAAGCAGCGGCTGAAAGAGGTGGAAGTTGCGGCGATCCACCATCGTTAGGCTGATGTCGGCGCGCTTCAAGGCCTGCGCCGCGTAGAGCCCGCCAAAGCCACCGCCGAGGATAACGACCCGGTGCGGCATACTACATACTCCTGCGATTCTCGAGGGATTTGGACATCGTCACTTCGTCGGCGAACTCGAGGTCGCTGCCGACGGGAATGCCCATGGCGATCCGAGTGACGGAGACGCCGAGGGGCTTCAGCAGACGGGACAGGTAGACGGCGGTGGCCTCGCCTTCGACGGTGGGGTTGGTGGCGACGATGACTTCCTTGACGTTTTCGAGACGCTCGAGCAAGCCTTTGATCTGCAACTGATCGGGCCCAATGCCGCGCAAGGGCGAGATGGAGCCGTGGAGCACATGGTAGACGCCGGCGAAGGCGCGCGTGGTTTCAATGGGCAGGATGTTGTGCGCCTCTTCGACGACGCAGATCGAGGTAACGTCGCGATGGGGATCGCGGCAGAAGACGCAAAGCTCGGCGTCAGAGATGTTGCCGCAGCGGGCGCAGATGCCCAGCTTGTCTTTGACGTCCATGACGGCTTGCGACAAGCGCTCGGCGTCTTCGCGCGACGAGCGCAGGACGTAAAAGGCGAGGCGTTGGGCGGACTTCTGCCCGACGCCGGGCAGGCGTTTGAACTCAGTGATCAGGCGGGCGAGGGGTTCAGCGAAGTCCGGCATTAGAATAGGCCAGGGGGCAGGCCCATGCCGCCCAGCATGCCGCCCATTTTGGACTGCGCTTGGGCGTCGACCGAGGCGGCGGCTTCGTTGACGGCGGCCATCACCATGTCGGCGAGCATCTCGACGTCAGTGGCCGCTTCGGGGTCAATGGTGACGCCGAGCACTTTCTTGTGGCCATCCATCTTCACCGTGACCATGCCACCGCCGGCCGAAGCCTCGACGCGGATGAGAGCCACTTCTTCCTGCAATTTGGCCTGCATTTGCTGGGCTTGCTTCATCATATTTTGCATGTTGCCAGGGAGTTTCATGGGGTTACCTTTGCTTGCTTTAGTAGTCGCTCAAGTCGCGGACCTGCCGCACTTGGGAGCCAGGGAATAATTCTTGGAAGCGCTGCACTTCGCTATTGGCCAGCGCGCGGGATTCGGCTTCGTTTTCAGCGCCCGCCGGTCGCACCTTCTTGATGCTGTTGGCGGAAGGCGCCGGATCTCCGATGGTGAGCTTCAGTTTGGCCGGCCGGCCGAGCACTTGGGCGACGGCTTTGGGGAGTTCCGGCCCTTTCATGCTCAGCCCATAGGCTTTTGGGGTGACAAAGACAATGTCGTTGCCCACTTCTTCGATGGACGAATGCTCAATGGCGTCGGCCGTGTACTGCGAGCCCATTTCGATGAGGGCGGCGTGGAGGCGTTGTTGGAAGCCCTGGCTGCCTTTGGGGGCGGCTACAGGCTCTGGTTCTTCGATGGCCTCCGGTGGCGCTAGTTCTGGCGCAGGTGCCGCCCTGCGTGTGGGGGGTGGCGGCAGTGTGATGCGCGGTGGCGGCGGTGGCGCAGCGGCAGGGCCCGCTTGCTGCGGTTGCGGCTGGGTGGCGGCGTTGGCGGTGTGGACGGTTTTGGCGGTTTTTGGAGGGGTGCCGGTCTTGCCCGTGTTGGGAGAATTCGGAGCGGGCGGTGTTCCGAGGCTGGCGATGAGTTGCTCGATTGAGGCGAGCCGTCCGGCTTGCACCAGACGGACGAGACCCAACTCCAGATGCAGGCGTGGTTGCAGCGAGTACTGGAGGTCTTTAAAAAGGTCGAGCGTGAGTTGCAGGTAACGGGTGAGGTCTTCTTCGGAGAAGGTGGTGGCCACGGTGCTGAAGCGATCGCGTTCCGAGGGCGAGGCGGCGAGCAGGCGGCTGGCGTGGCCGGCGACCTTGGTCACGAGGAGGTTGCGAAAGTAGCGCGACAATTCGCGGCAGAAATGTTGCAGACTTTGGCCGGTGCGTTCGAGTTCGGCCACGATTTCGAGCATGGCGGCGGAGTCGGCGGCGGCCAGGGCGTCGGTGACGCGGCTCAGGGCGTCGAGCGAGAAGCGGCCGAGCAGGGCGCGGACCTCGGAGCCGCGAATGACGCGGCCACAGGCGGCAATGGCTTGGTCTAGTGCGGAGAGCGAGTCGCGCACGCTGCCTTCGCCGGCTTGGGCGATGACGGCCAAGGCTTCGTCGTCGGCCTCGACATTTTCGAGAACGCAGATTTCGCGCATGCGGGTGATGAGTTCTTCAAAGTCCACGGAACGGAAGGTGAACTGCTGGCAGCGCGAAGCGATGGTGACCGGGATCTTGTGCGATTCAGTGGTACACATCAGGAACACGACCCACTCGGGAGGCTCCTCCAGGGTCTTCAGCAAGGCGTTAAAGGCCTCGCTGGTGATCTGATGCGCTTCGTCGACGATGAAGACTTTGTAGCGGTCGCGCGCCGGACGAAAGCGGACGTTCTCGCGCAGCTCACGCATTTCGTTGATGCCGCGGTTGGAGGCCGCGTCGATTTCGATGACGTCCATCGAATTGCCGATGGTAACTTCCTTGCAACTGGCGCAGGTGTTGCAGGGCGTGATGGTGGGGCCTTTTTCGCAGTTCAGGCAACGGGCGAGGATGCGGGCTACGGTGGTTTTTCCGGTACCGCGCTGGCCGGCAAAAATGTAGCCGTGGGCGATGCGCTGTTGGGTGATGGCGTTTTCAATGGTCGTCCGCACGGCCTCTTGACCAATGAGTTCCTCGAAGCCTTGCGGCCGGTACTTGCGGGCGATGACTTGGTAGGCTTTTTGTTCCGACACTGGTATATGCCAAACCCCGGGTGATCCGCGGCACACAGCCGAACCCACTACCGTTGCTTCCTTCCGGACCTGGCGGGGTTCGCAGGCAGACCATTGCACGAAGCCCGGGGCCTGACATCGGTTAGTTTAGCATCTTCACTCCCAACATCAGCACTCCGCCCGCTAATATCAGCCAGACGGTTTCCACTTTGGAGCGGATGAAAATCAGGGTGGCGGCGGCGATGAGGAGCAAGGGGACGGGGCCGTCGATGGCGTCGCGAGCCAGGGGAAGCACGGCGGTAAGCGACAGGCCCGCGCTGCCCAGCATGACGGCGTCGAGTGCGCGCTTTACGCCGGGTGACTTGGCGTGCCGGCCGAGCCAATAGAGCAAGGGCAGCACCAGCAGCGCGGGCGTCACCATGGCCAGCCAGGCGGCGGTGGCACCGCGAAAACCATCGAGCGTTTGGCCGACGCTGACGATGTAGCTGCCCTTGGGACCGGGTGTGAGGCGGCCCACGACGATGGCATTATTCAATTGCCGGTCGGTCAGCCGGTGGGTCGCCACCAGTTCTTCCCGCAGAATGGGTAACGCGGTCATGCCACTGAAGGAACTCAGCGTCGCCTTTAGGAAGAGCAAGTAGAGCATGAGGAATTCGGTCATTGGTCGCTCCAAAAATAGCCGGCCGCGGCGCAAGCGGCGAGCACCCAGATGGGCGAGACGAGATAGCCAAGGGCGAAGCCGGCGGTGACGATGGCGAGGCCTCGTGTGACGTTGCCGTTTTGCAGGTAAGGGGCGGCCAGGGTCCATAAGCTGCCGAGGCTCAGGCCCACGGCGACCGAGATGGCGCCGTGCATGATGGCGACGGCGGCGGGCCAGGCGAGCAGGCGCTCCATGCCGATCGTCAGCAGCGCGGTGATTAGGGAGCTGGGCACGGAGGCGATCAGCAGGCAGACGATGGCGCCGGGCCATCCACGGATGAGGTAGCCGACGGCGGAGCAGCAGGCGAATAAATTCGTGCCGGGCGTGATGCGGCTTAGGGTGTAGGCCAGGGCGAAGTCAGTGCCGGAGAGCCAGTGGCGCTCTTCGACGGTCTCGCGTTGCAATGCCGCGGTGGTAGGGCTGCCGCCGCCGAAGGTGAGTGTGGCCACGCGCAGCATCACCCGGGCCAAGTCACCTAGATACACTGAAGGGTTCATGCTCAAAACCATCATCTTCGATCTGGGCAACGTGATTGTGCCCTTGAATTTTCCTGCCGGTCTTTTGGCCTGGAGCGAGGCGACCGGCCTTACGCCCGAGGAGGTGAAATTGCGGATGCAGTCCGTCGACCATTATCGGGCTTACGAAGCCGGTGAACTGACGACGCCCAAGTTTCAGGAGGCAATTGAAGAGCTGTTCGAAAAGAGCTTCGACGAAACGCACTTCATGAACCTTTGGAGCAGCATCTTTGCCGAGCCCACCTTGGTGAATGCTGAGACGCTGATCGCCTTAAAGCAACGCTATCGGCTGGTGCTGCTATCGAATACCAACGACATGCACTTCCGCTTCATACGGCGTCACTATCCGATCGTCGAGTTGTTCGATGAATACGTCCTTTCCTACGAGGTGGAGTCGATGAAGCCGGACGGGAGGATCTACCAGGCGGCGGTGGCGGCGGCGCGTTGCGAGCCACACGAGTGCTTCTTTACGGACGATCTGCCGGCCAACATTGAGGCGGCTCGCACGCACGGTTTCGAGGCCGAAGTCTTCATTGATGAGCCGACCTTGCGGGCGCATCTGCAGTCGCGGGGAGTCATCGTGGGCGCCTGAGGAAAAAACGTCAGCTAGGCGAAATGTTCTTTTCTTTGATGTTGTCGGACGAAAATGTAAGTGTCTTTATTATCATTGTCTCCATGGCGAATGACGTGGTGAGAGGAAAGATGGCGAAGATGATTGATTTCGCGTAAAATG
>JAYVUQ010000556.1:0-4881 GCA_043787785.1 Bryobacteraceae bacterium | reverse complement strand
CCAGCTGGCTTGATGAGGCGGGCGTGGAAAAGCGAGCCATCGGGTCCGGTTACCTGGTGTAATTCGGTGGGCAGGATTTCATATTCATCGAGCACCTTGGTGTTGGCCGCCCGAATCAGTTCGATTTGAGCGCCGTCCGCCCGATGCAGCGTCCGTTGCGGGGGCGAGGTAAGGCTGGAGAAGCTATCGAAATAGACGCCGCATCCGGGCGCCATGGAAATGCGATGGGTGCCAGGAGTTTGCGAAATGCGCTGGCGCGCGCCGCCATCGAAACCGACGGCATATAATTGCCGTTCCAAGGGCGAGGCTTCGGTGGAGGTGAAATACACCTGTCTCGCCTTTTCGTCCACACAAGCCACGTCACTTACTTCCCAGTCGCCGGCAGTCAGCTGCTTGGGTTGACCACCGGCCAAGTTGCGCAAATACAAATGACGGAAGCCGGAGCTTTCGCTGGACCACAAAAAGGTCTGGCCATCGGCGAGTAACCGGAAATCGTCGGAGAGGTTGATCCAATGGGGGTCGTGCTCAGTGAGGATCGTCTCGACCTTGCCGTTGCGGGGATCGACGCTGAGTAAGTCGAGACGATTCTGGATGCGTGTCAAACGGGTAACCAGCAAGTGAGAGGCGGCAAAATGGAAGCGGCCGAAGAGATACTCTTCGGAACTGCCCAGATCGAGCCAACGTGTTTTGCCGCCGGCGGCGGGGACAATACCAACTCGAACGGCCGAATTCTTGCTACCGGCTTTGGGATAGCGCTCGGGCTCGCTTTGACCTTCTACCTTTGAGTAATCAACGTGCGAATAAACGTTTACGGCGCTTACTTCAAACTGCAAGTAGGCGATCCACCTGGCATCGGGGCTCCACCAATGAGCGGTGCCGATTTCGAGCTCTTCGGGATAGACCCAATCGAGTTTCGCATTCATGCGCGTGGGTGAACCGTCAGCGGTGAGCCGGGTGACCCTACCGGAAGCCACGTTGAGGCTGTAAAGATCGTGGTCGTGGCGATAGGAGACCGTTTTTGAGTCAGGAGATAACTTGGCATCGCGTTCGGCAAAGTTGGTCGCGGTAAGTTGACGAATCTTTTTGAGGGAGACATCGATCAAAAACAGGTCGCCGCCGTGGATGAGCAACAGGGAGCGTCCATCGGCTGACCATTGCACGGGCTGCTCGGTGACGCGGCGATTCTCCCAATCGAAAGGACCGCTGCCTTGCACCATCTTGGCCCTCCCCTCGAGTTGTTTGAGGTCGGCCAGTTCGGTTTCGCTTTTAGGCGCCAGGCGATGCAAGGTGATTTTGTCGCGAGCGCGAGTGACATAGGCCGAACCGTCCGGTGACCAGAGGGCCGGAGACCAGAGAGCTTGCGGCGAACCCGGGGACATGCCGGAGGCGACGGCGTCCAGGGTTACCGGCTTTTTCGCGGCCAGCATCAAAACTGGCAGTACCAAAAGGGCAAAAAGTTGCTTCACGCTTCATGGTAGCTTTCCCTGCGCTTACCCATGTAGTTGGGCTCGGAAAAACGAGAGCGGCCCAATCTGGCATAATCAAAGGCTTGCGGGTTGCGAAAAGCCCGTCGGAGGTCGATGCCGATTTCGAGACCCAGTTATCCCCAGGTCCGAAACCATCGAAAGACCAAAATTGGCAACAAAAAACAGTAAACTAATCGACACGCCGTCGGCGGCCGTGGAGGCCAAGCGGCAAGCGGAGACGTTCAATCAAGCCATGGAACTATTTCACAAACGCGAGTTCCGGCGCGCGATGCCGCTCTTTTCCGCCGTTGCGGAAGGCCCGGTACGCGATATGGCACACTCCGCGCGAACTCATCTGCGCATGTGCGAGAGCCGCTTGGCCAAGACCGAGCCCGAAGCGCGGACCGCCGAGGAGAACTACGCCCACGCCGTGGCGCAAATGAATTTGCGCGCCTACGCCGACGCGGCGTCGCTGCTGGATGTTTCCCTCCGCCAGCAGGAGACTGACTACGCCCACTATGCCGCCGCCGCCGCCCGTGGCCACCTCGGCCACGTGGATATGGCCATGGGGCACCTGAAGCGGGCGATCCAAATGCACCCGCGGAACCGGGGCATGGCCAAGGGCGACCCGGACTTCGCCGAGTTGGCGAAGTTCCCACCGATTCGCGATCTGCTGATGGGCAGCTAAAAGGGCAGAATGCCCAACCGGCGCATCAATCGAGGGACCGACGCGCTGCGGGTGGTGGCCATCGGCGGAGGCACCGGCCTGTCGTCACTGCTGCGCGGGCTGAAGCGATACGTGGAGCCCAGGGACGGGCTGCCTCCGATCGAAATTGCGGCCGTCGTCACCGTGACCGACGACGGCGGCTCCTCCGGCCGCTTGCGGCGGGAACTGGATGTCCTGCCGCCGGGCGACATTCGCAATTGCCTCGTCGCGCTTTCCGACGACGGCGACCTGCTCTCGAAGCTCTTCCAGTACCGCTTTACCGCGGGCAAGGGCCTCACCGGCCACAGCTTCGGCAATCTGTTTCTTACGGCCCTCACGCACATCACCGGCGATTTTGCCCACGCCGTGAAGCTTTCCTCGGGAATTCTCTCCACCGGCGGTAGCATCTTCCCGTCCACCGATGCCAACGTGACGCTGGAAGCGGAATTGGTGAACGGTAAGCGGGTGTTGGGCGAAACCAAGATCAGCCGGGCACGCATCGGGATCAAGACCATTCAATTGCAGCCCCGGGTCTGCCCGCCGCTGCCCGAAACGCTGCGGGCGATTGAAGAAGCGGACCTCATCACCATGGGACCAGGCTCCCTTTACACCAGCGTGATTCCCAATCTACTGGTGGACGGAATTCCGCAAGCCATCCGGCGTTCGCGCGCCCTGAAGGCGTACTTCGTCAATTTGATGTGGCAGCCTTGGGAGACCATGAACTATAGTGCCGCCGACCACGTAGAAGCCATCCATCGCCATGCCGGCGGCAAGCTGCTGGACTTCGCCATCTTGAACAAACGGCCCATCGCCGCAGCCCTGCGCCGCGCCTACGCTTCGCAAAAGGTGTTCCCCGTCGCCAACGACACTCCGCGGCTGCTGGGGCAGGGCCTCGAGGTGATTGCCCGGAATCTGTTACTCGCCGAAGGGGGAAAAGTTCGGCATGACCCGGTGCAGACGGCGGCCGTGGTGGTAGAACTGGCTTTGCGCGCACGTCAGCAGCGCTTGGCCCGGTAAAAGGAAATATTTGATGCATAGCGATTTATCGATTGTCATTCTGGCCGCGGGCATGGGCACGCGGATGAAGTCAGCGTTGCCCAAGGTGCTCCATGAGGCGGGCGGATTGCCCATCGTGGCGCACGTGGTGCAGTCGGCGCTGGCGATGACCAAAGCGGAACGCATTGTGGTGGTTACGGGGCACGGCGCGACGGAAGTAGAAGAGTATCTGGCCACTGACGGCACGCGCTTCGCTCGCCAAACCGAGCAAAAAGGGACTGGCCACGCACTGATGGTGGCGGCGGAGCACGTTCCAGCGCGCCACGGGTTGCTGGTGGTACTCTACGGCGATTGTCCGCTGCTGACGGCCGAGACGATTCAACGTTTGCTGGCTCACCACTCCGAGACTGGCGCCGCGGCCACCGTCGTAACGGCGCTGCTGGAAGACCCCACCGGTTACGGACGCATGATCCTCGACTCGGGCGGCAACTGCCTTGCCATTGTCGAGCAAAAGGCGGCCACCCCCGAACAACTCGCGATGCACGAAATTAATTCCGGCATCTATTGTTTCAACGCCGAACTCTTGTGGAACCACTTGAGCGAGATTGTGCCCAACGCGGTCAGCGGCGAAATCTACTTGACCGACATGATCGAGATCCTGCGCGGCCACGGCCACCACGTGAAGACGCTACGCGTGGCCGATCCGGCCGAGATCCTCGGGATCAACACACGCGTCGAACTCGCGCAAGCGGACCGCTACCTGCGCGACCGCAAGGTGAAGCAGTTGATGCTCGATGGCGTGACGATTGAGCGGCCCGAGACGGTCACCATCGACAAGTTCGTCGAGATCGGGCAGGATACCATAGTCGAAGCCTCTGTCCACTTGCGAGGCAAGAGCCGGATCGGCCGCAACTGCGTGATCGGGGTGGGCTCCATTCTGACTAACGCCACGATCGGGGACGATGTGGTGGTTCACCCCTACTGCGTGATCTCGGAAAGCCACCTGGAGGGAGAGTCCTTTGTGGGCCCCTTCGCCCGACTTCGCATGCATTCGGTCGTGAAGGCCGGCGCACACATCGGCAACTTCGTCGAGCTAAAGAAGACCCGGGTGGGCGCGGGTGCCAAGGCCATGCATCTGGCCTACCTGGGCGACTCGCAGATCGGGGAAAAGGTTAATATTGGGGCCGGCACCATCACTTGCAACTACGACGGAGTAAATAAGCATGCCACCGTTATCGGCGACGGCGCGTTTGTGGGAAGTAACTCCACATTGGTGGCGCCGGTGGATATTGGCCCGGGCGGCTACGTTGGAGCAGGTTCGGTAATTACGGAAAATGTACCACCGGGCACACTAGCCCTCGGTCGCGCCCGTCAGGTGTTGAAAACCGATTGGCAAGGCCGCCCCCAAAAGAAGAAATAGGCTTTACTCTGGAGAGTCGCGCACAATGATGCGCCAGGCATGGTCCTGGCCATCGTGCGTCCGGTAGCCTACAGTGACGCGCGCCAGCTTTTTGATCTTGCCCTCGACGATGGTCTCGCTGTCCAGCAGAAACACCCGTGTCTCTGGACTCTTGCCCGGCAGCATCCGCGTTACCGAGACGCTGGTTTCGGAAATCTCCTGGACGGAACCCGAGAAGAACTCATCATGAACGACGCCGTCCCGGTTGGTCTCCTGGGCCCACCCATTCGGTGCCGCAGCCTCCCGCCCTTGTG
>JAYVUQ010000555.1:0-4324 GCA_043787785.1 Bryobacteraceae bacterium | reverse complement strand
GCTGGTGGTCGATGCCGAGTAAGTGCAGAATTGTCGCCTGCAAGTCATGCACGTGGACCCCATCTTCGGCCACATTGAAGCCATAGTCGTCCGAGGCTCCATAGGCGTGGCCGGGTTTGATGCCGCCACCGGCCATCCATAGAGAAAACACGCGGCCATGGTGGTCGCGCCCATAGCTATCGGGTTTATGTGCGCCTTGCGCATAGGGGGTGCGGCCGAACTCGCCGCCCCAAATCACTAGCGTGTCTTTGAGTAAGTCGCGTTGTTTGAGGTCAAGGATCAAGGCGGCTGAGGCTTGATCAATGTCACGGGCCAGGGCGGGCAGCTTTTCGGTAAGTCCGCCGTGGTGATCCCACCCGCGATGATATAGCTGAATGAAACGGACATTGCGCTCAGCGAGACGCCGGGCCAGAAGACAATTGGCGGCGAAGGTGCCGGGCTTGCGGACGTCGTCGCCGTAGAGCGCCAGCACATGTTCGGGTTCTTTAGAGATATCGGCAAGGTCCGGAACGCTGGCTTGCATGCGGAAGGCCATCTCATACTGGGCAATCCGAGTTTCAATTTCGGGGTCGCCGACGCGCTGGTGTAAGTGCTGGTTGATGGCGGCTAAGCCATCCAGTTGCGTACGCCGTAACTCGCGGGTGATGCCGGGAGGGTTGGATAAGTGCAATACCGGGTCGCCCGCCGAGCGGAACTGGACGCCTTGGTAGCGGCTGGGCAAGAAACCCGCACCCCACAGGCGGGAGAGCAAACCCTGGTCCGCCATGCCATTGCCCGGCAGCGAATTGAGCACCACAAAGGCCGGTAAGTTCTGATTCTCGGCGCCCAAGCCATAATCGATCCAAGCGCCCATACTGGGGCGGCCCGGCAATTGGCTGCCCGTTTGAATGAAGGTAATGGCCGGATCGTGATTGATGGCCTCCGTATGCATGGCGTTGAGGACGCAGATCTCATCCGCGATTTTGGCGTGGTGCGGCAGTAAGTCGCTCAGCCAACGTCCGCTTTTGCCGTGCTGCCGAAAACCGTACATCGATGGCACCACCGGAAACCGATCCTGCGCAGCCACCATTCCGGTGATGCGCTGGGTGCCGAAGACGGAAGGCGGAATGTCCTGGTCGTATCGGCCTTTCAGCGTGGGCTTATAGTCGAGTAAGTCGAGGTGCGATGGCCCCCCAGCCTGGAAGAGGAAGATGACTCGCTTGGCACGGACGGGGCTCGTGAGGAAGTTGTCGGCTTGGGCGGCGGGCAGCAATGAGTGCAGGGCCGCGGCACCGAGCCCGTAGGCGGTGCGCGAGAGTAAGTCGCGACGATTGAGAGCTTGTTGGAAACTTCCGCAATGCATGTTTATTTAGCCCTTTGTGATCGCTTCGTCCAGATTCAAGATCATGCTCGTGATGGCGGTGTAGGCGGCCAGTTCACTGACGGAGATGGAAGGGCTACGCGGCGAAGCCCCTACGGAAAGTAACTGGGTGGCTACCTCTTCGTCGCCCTGATAAGTGGCGCGCATTTGTTCGAGCGTGCGCACCAGAATCGCTAAGTCTTGCGGTTCGGGTGCGTGGCCGATGGCAAGCCGGAAGGCATACGAAAGGCGGGCTTCCGGTGTGGCGCCACCTTCCAGAATGGCCCGCTCAGCCAGCTTGCGCGCGGCCTCCACGAAGATAGGGTCATTCAGCAAAGTGAGGGCTTGCAGCGGCGTGTTGGTGTTGGAGCGGCGGACGATGCAGAACTCGCGGTCGGGTGCATCGAAGACGGTCATCGTGGGATGCGGTACGGTTCGCTTCCAGAATGTGTAGAGGCTGCGACGGTAGAGATTCGAGCCTTGGCTTTCGGTATAGACGGTGCCGGGATAGTCGGCGGCCACGACGAGGCCCTTGTAGAGTCCGGCGGGCTGATAGGGATAAACGCTCGGGCCGCCGAGGTGTTCGGCGAGTAAGCCGGAGATCTGGAGAGCCGAGTCGCGAATGGCTTCGGCGGGAAGCCGGAAGCGCGGCCCCCGGGCGAGCAAGCGATTTTCAGGATCGCGCGCGAGTAACTCGGGCGAGACCGCCGAATCCTGCCGGTAGACCGAAGAAAGCACAATGCGCTTCCACAGGCCTTTGACGTCCCAACCAGAGTCGATAAATTCGCGAGCCAGCCAATCGAGTAACTCCGGATGCGAAGGCGATTCGCCTTGCACGCCGAAGTTCTCACTGGTCTTCACCAAACCTTGACCGAAGAGCTGTTGCCAGAAGCGGTTGACGACGACGCGGGATGTCAGTGGATGGTCCGGCTTGGTGAGCCATTGTGCCAGGCCTAGCCGATTTTTCGGCGCTCCCGCGGGCCATGCGCCTAATAGCCCTTCTGGCACTTCGGGAGAAACCTTTTCACCGGGCAAATCGTAAGCGCCCCGATTGAGCACGTGCGTCTGTCGCGGCACGGGGAGTTCTTCCATCACCATCACCAGCGGCGAGGCGCGCTTCACCGCCAGCCATTCAGCGCGAGCTTGGGCGAGTTGGCTGGCGGCACCCGCATACCGCTTATCGAATTGCGGCAAAAGCGCATCGCGAAGCCAGGTGGCCTCCAATGGAGTTGCCTGTGACTTCTGAGCCGCCGCGTAGGGCAAGGCGCGGCTGCCGAAGGCGGCCTGGATACTGTCGGCGTCTAAGGCGCGCGTGAAGACCGTCAGATCGTCAAAGCGGCCAGCATATCGCTTGTCGCTGGTATCCCAGCCGACGCGGAAGCGCGTGGGCGAGGGTTTGTCAGTCTTGGCATCGGGCAACGAGCAGCCGTCGTTCAGAATGCGTACTGGCAACTCCCGGCCATCGACAAACATACGCACCCAGGCCGCTTCGGCGCGCATCGACTGGGGCGTGGCCCCGTCGTAACGCAAGGCGATGTGCCGCCATTGGCCGACGGAAAGGCCAGCGCCTTCGGAGCGCACCCGAATCGAATAGGCCGGGAAACGCTGGCCGGAGCGGAACTCGAGTTCGCCATCCACCAACCGAAATTCAGTGCCATTCCCATAGCCGACCGAGGCGGGGTTCTTTGAATAGTCAATGGCCGAAAGCAGCGGCGCGTCGGTATCACTGACGCTGGGTTGCAACCAGGCGGCGAAAGTAAGGCCCTGCCGACGCGAGATGGGCACGGAAACGAAAGGCTTGGCCGCGTTGCCGATGGTGCAAGCCTGGCCGGCGATACCGGGGGCGAGGGTGAAGTCGCCGGCTGTTTCGCAATCCAGGTTGAGGGCGGCGCCGGTGGGGACGGTCGCGACGGGAAATTTGGCTTTGCGGGTGTGCCAAAGCTTCTGGCGTGCTTGTACCTTTAAGGTGAGCCTGGCGATAGTGGCTTCGAGTTGTTGTAACTTGGCCTGCTGCGCAGTAGTAGGCGCGGCCATCAGCGGCACAGCATTGGCGACGCGGCCATCCTCGCCTACTTCGGGGATGTTGTTAAAGAAGGCGAAGAAACGATAGTGGTCGCGTTGCGAAATTGGATCGTACTTATGGTCATGGCAGCGGGCGCATTCGAGGGTAAGTCCGAGCCAGGCCATGCCGAGGGTACGGACCCGATCAGCCACATACTCAACACGATACTCCTCGTCGATGATGCCGCCCTCGGAGTTAATGACGTGATTACGGCCAAAGCCAGTGGCGAGCCGCTGGTTCAAGGTTGGCTTGGGAAGTAAGTCGCCGGCGAGTTGCTCAGTGATGAAACGGTTGTAGGGCAGATTCTGGTTGAAGCTCTCAATCACCCAATCGCGCCACCGCCACATGGAGCGCTCGGAGTCGTTGTTGAAGCCGTGGGTGTCGGCGTAGCGGGCGACGTCCAGCCAGTCCATGGCCATGCGTTCGCCATAGCGAGGCGAGGCGAGCAAGCTGTCAACCACGGCGGCGTAAGCGGCTTCGCCTTGGAGGGCGAAGGCCTCTATTTCGGCGGGCGTGGGCGGCAGGCCGGTAAGGTCAAAAGTGACCCGTCGCAACCAGGCGGCGGGTGCGGCCGGCTTGCTGATTTGCAGGCCCTCGCCTAGCAAGCGTTGGCTCACGAGATAGTCAATCGCTTCGCGGCCCGCCGGCACTTCAGGGCGTACGGGAGGCACGAAGGCCCAATGCTGTGCATACTGGCCGCCCTCGTCAATCCAGCGTTTCAGGAGCGCAATCTGCTCCGGTGTCACATGCCGGTTGGACGAGAGCGGCGGCATGTGCCGAGCTTTATTCTCGCTGGTGATCCGTTGATAGATACCGCTGGCTTCGGCTTTGCCGGGCACTAGCGCCTGCTTGGCGACGGCTCCCTCAAAGGTATCCAGACGCAGGTTGGCCATGCGCTTTTGGCTGTCTTGCCCATGGCAATG
>JAYVUQ010000554.1:0-7846 GCA_043787785.1 Bryobacteraceae bacterium | reverse complement strand
GGCGTGGCAGAAGAAGCAGGTCACGCCCTTCATCGCCGTCGGCAGCTCGGCGAGGTTGAGGCCGTCCTTGGTCTTGCCGAGCCGAACCGCGAGAAGGCGTTCGTCGAACTGGCGCGCGGCACGGGCTTCCGTGCGGCGACCGTCGTGGGCGGCTTGAACGAAAACGGCCAATTGAATGACATCCGCCAGGGCGCGCAGGTAATTATCGCGACGCCGGGCCGGCTGTGCGACTTCCTCGACCGCAACCTGGTGAAGCTGTCGACGGTGAAGCTGCTGGTGCTGGACGAAGGCGACCGGATGCTCGATATGGGCTTTCTGCCTTCGATCGAGCGCATTCTTTCGGGCATGTCGGGCGACCGGCAGACGCTGTTCTTCTCGGCGACGATTGAGAAGTCGGCGGAACGGTTGATTCAGAAGTATCTGCGTTCCCCGTTGCGCATTGAGGCGGGCGCGCACTCGCACCCGGCCGACCAAGTGGACTTGCATGTCTACGAGATCGACCAGGAACGCAAGTTGCCGTTGTTGCAGTACATGCTGGAGCACGAGACCGGGAGCTTCCTGGTGTTCGCCCGCACCAAGCATGGGGTGGACAAACTGCAGAAGAACCTGGGTCGCGTAGGCGTCAAAGCCGCGCGTATCCACGGGGATCGCACGCAGGGCCAGCGCAATCAGGCGCTGGATGGCTTTAAAAAAGGCACCTACCGCGTGCTAGTCGCGACGGACGTGGCCGCGCGCGGCATTCACGTGGAGGGCATCGCGCACGTCATTAACTACGATTTGCCGATGGCTTCTGAGGACTTCGTCCATCGCGTGGGCCGCACAGGCCGCGCGGGAGCGCGTGGCGTGGCGTCGACGTTTGGCACCAGCGCCGACCGGCAGACGATCCGCCGCTTTGAGCGGGAACTGAAGATGTCGTTGACGCGCCGGCCCACCACCGCCGCGTTGGCTTGGCATAAGGATCACGTTCCGGCTGCGCCGTTGTTCGAAGATCCGGCGCCATCGTTTGCGCCGAAGCCGGCTTACGGCAAGAGCAAGAACCGCACGGAGCCAGCGTGGGCAGCCAAGAGCACGGGCCCGAATACAAAGCCGCGGACGTTTGGCGGCGGGTTTAAGTCGAAGTTCGGCAATCGCCGGGCGGCTTCTACTAGCTCGCGCTAGGTTTAGTTGGGTTGGAAAGGGGGACTCGGCCTTTGGGCTGGGTCCCCTTTTCTTTTTTGGGGAGTGACTTCCAGCGGGGCGGGGCGGACTGATGAAGATTCGAATTCTTTATTTGCTCGGGTTGGTGGCCGTGGCGGGAGCTTACCTCGCGCCGCGGATGGGGCAGGATCCGGCCTATCATGCTTTTGCCGACCAACGGACTTTCCTGGGGATCCCTCACTTTTGGAATGTCGTTTCAAATGCGCCATTTCTCTTGGTGGGGACTTATGGCCTGTGGGCTTGGAGCCGTGCCCGGTGGGAACATCATCATGACCGGTGGGCTTGGCTGGTGGTGGCTCTCTCTGGATTTCTGATTGGGTGGGGAAGTGGGTATTATCACTTTGCGCCGGACAACCAGACGCTGTTTTGGGACCGGTTGCCGATGACGTTGGGATTTATGGGCGTTTTTGCGGCGGTGATTTCAGAAAGGGTAAGCGCGCGGGCGGGTTGGTGGCTGTTGGGCCCGTTTCTGGTTTGGGGCATCGTGAGCGTGGAAGTGTGGAGGAGGACGGAGTTGGCGGGGGCGGGCGATCTGCGGATGTATGCGCTGGTGCAGTTCTATCCGATGCTGGCGATTCCGTTAATGTTGTGGCTGTTTCCAGCGCGGTACACGGCGTCGCACCGAGTGTGGCAGATGATTGGATGGTATGTGGCGGCGAAGGTGCTGGAGGCGCTGGACGCCCCAATCTACGGTGCGTTGGGGATGGGTGGGCATGCCATCAAACACTTGGCGGCGGCGGTGGCGTTGTGGATGCCTTTGCGGATGTTGGCGGAGCGGGAGCCGGCTTCGAGATGAATTTGCTCCATTTGCTGAACGACGAAATTATGGCCTGCGAGCGCTGTCCGCGTCTGCGCGCCCACTGCCTGGAAATTGCTCGTGTGAAACGACGCGCTTACCGCGACCAGGAGTATTGGGGACTGCCGGTGCCGGGCTTTGGCGACCCGTTGGCCAGGGTGCTGATTGTGGGCTTGGCGCCGGGGGCGCACGGGGCCAACCGCACCGGGCGTATGTTCACGGGGGACCGGTCTGGCGAATTCCTGTTTCGGGCGCTGCATGAGACAGGATTCGCCTCCCAGGCCGAAAGCCACCACCGCGGCGACGGACTGAGTTTGACCGATTCCTACATCACCGCGTCCGCCCGGTGCGCCCCGCCGGATAACAAACCGACGCCCAGCGAAGTGCGGCAATGCCGGCCATATCTCGAGCGGGAAATGAACTTGCTGCCGCGCTTGCAGGTGGTGGTGGCTTTGGGCCGGCTGGCTTTCGATACTTATCTCGGACTTAGGGGCCTGGGGCTGGGCGGCTTGGGAGTGGCCGGAAACGGCAAGTTTCCCTTTGCCCATGGCGCGGAGGCGAAAATGACCCACCATTGGTTAATCGCCAGCTATCATCCAAGTCAACAAAACACCCAAACCGGTCGCCTGACCGCCGATATGCTGCGTCGAATTTTCGTGCAGGCGCGGGCGCGGCTAACATAACTTTGCACAACTGTAAGAGCCATCCACTTGGCGCGTACATCTAAATGGCGGTGTTACGATAGTTTGTGCGAACTCTTGCGTCGTCAGTTACGTTTACACCAATGCAGCGCGACGCGCAAATGCCAACCAGTTTTGAGGAGTTTCTGATCCTGTGAAGAGGAAATGGAAAATTATTCTAGGTTTAGTGGTGGTGCTGGGTGCCGGCATTGCCGCCTTTGCCAGCTATCGTTTTAACCAGGCCGCCATCATTAAGGTGCAGACCGGCAAGGTGGTGCGGCAGGACTTGGCGCAGGTAGTTACGGCGTCGGGCGAAATTAAGCCCCGCAACTACGTCAATATCGGCACCAACGCCAACGTCCCGTCGCGGATTACCGACATTCTGGTAGTAGAAGGCCAACGCGTGAAGCGTGGGCAGTTGCTGGCGCGCTTGGAGAGTGTGCAGCCAGAAGCTGACGTGGCCGCGCAACGGGCCAATGTGAGTTCTACTGAAGCCGACTCGGCGGCATCCGAGGCCGGACTCAAGTCCGCCGACGAAAATATCAAAACTTTGCAGGCCTCGATGGAGCGGGCGAAAACGGACCTGGAACGCGCCAAGATCGACTTTGACCGCAGCAGCAAGCTGTGGGATGAAAAGCTGGTGGCACGGCAGGAGTATGACCAACGGCGAATCGCGGTGGACTCGGCGGCGGCCGCGGTACGCGAGTCCGAGGCGCGCATCAATCAGGTTCGAGCCCAGCGCGCGCAGGCGATGGCGGCCCTGTCGGCCACCCAACGCCGGATCACGCTAGCGCAGGCCAACCTGCGCCGCGCCAGTGACGTCCTGGCGCGCACCCAATCGATTGCGCCGCTGGACGGCGTGGTGACCAACCTACCCATCCGGGTGGGCGAGACGGTGGTGCCGGGCGTGCAGAACTCTTCCGCCAGCCTGATTATGACCATCGCCGACATGTCGGTGATCACGGCCGAGGTGAAGGTAGACGAGACCGACATCGTCAACGTCACGCTGGGGCAGCGGGCCGAGGTGACCATTGATGCGATGCCCAATAAGAAGTTCACCGGCAAGGTGATCGAAATCGGCAACACGGCGATCCTGCGTTCTTCTGGCCTCGCCGCGTCGCAAAGCGCGGTTTCGAGCCAGGAAGCTAAGGACTTTAAGGTCGTCATTGCCCTCGAGAATCCTCCGGAGGAAATGCGCCCGGGCCTGAGTTGCACGGCACGTGTAACCACAGCCACCCGTCAGAACGCCATCACTATTCCGATCCAAGCGCTCACCGTTCGCCAGAAGGGCGATTTGGCGCCGGATAAGAAGGATGGCGCGGCACAGGCACCGGCACCGGTGGCGGATAAAGAGTCGAAAAAGGAACTGCAGGGCGTTTTCGTCGTCAAAGGCGAGTCGGCCGAGTTTCGCGAAGTGAAGACGGGCATCACGGGCGCGACGGAAATAGAAGTACTCGGCGGAGTGGCCGATGGCGACGAAATCATCACCGGCAGCTACAAAGTGATCCGGACGTTGCGCAATCAGGCCAAAGTGAAGATTGACAACAAGCCCCCGGCCAAGACCGAGTCATAATCAGTAGAACGAGCATTCATGGCAACCACGGCGACAGCAGCAGATATTACCGACCTGAAGGCGCGCGGCGAAGAGCTGAAGCGCCAAGGCATTGTGATCCAGTGCTACCAACTTTGGAAATCGTACGTAATGGGGGACCAGACGATCAACGCGGTCTCCGGGGTGGACCTCACGATTCGCCGCGGCGAATACGTGGCGATTATGGGCCCTTCGGGGTCGGGCAAATCGACGCTCATGAATCTGATCGGCTGTCTGGACTCGCCTTCCGAAGGCCAGTACTACATCAACGGTAGCTTAGCTTCGGCCATGTCCGACGATGACCTCGCCCGTATCCGCAACAAGGAAATCGGTTTCGTTTTCCAAACCTTCAACCTGCTAGCCCGGGCCACCGCTCTGCACAACGTGGAATTGCCCCTTATCTACGCTGGCATTCCGACCGAGAAGCGCAAGGAGATGGCTCAGGAGCGTTTGCGCCAAGTGGATTTGGCACAGCGCATGCACCATAAGCCGAACGAACTCTCGGGCGGCCAACGGCAGCGCGTCGCGATCGCCCGCGCCTTGGTGAACAACCCCTCCATCCTGCTGGCCGACGAACCGACGGGTGCGCTGGACTCGGCCACCGGCGTCGAAATCATGGCCCTTTTTGACCGGCTGCATCAGCAAGGCAACACCATCATCCTGGTGACGCACGAGCATGACATCGCCATGCATGCGCACCGGGTGATCTATCTTCGCGACGGCAAGATCGAAAAAGACGACAAGATCAGATAGAGCGCTCGCGCATCTAAAACAACTATGAGTGGATATGATGCGCTTCGTGAAAGCGCCGCACGCTTGCGGCTGTCTCGTGGTTTGATTCGCGCCACCGGCGAGGACCGGGCCCGGCTACTGCACGCCATGAGTACGAATCAGGTGCAGGCCCTGGAACCCGGCCAGTGTGCGCACACCTTCTTCTTGAACGCCCAAGGCCGCATTCTGGCCGATGCCTGGGTGGTTTGCTTTGCCGATTTTCTGCTGCTCGATACGGAGCCCGAAACGAAGGACAAGCTGCTGGCCCATCTGGACAAGTTCATCATTGCGGACGATGTGTCGCTGGAAGATGTGACGGCGAGCTTGGTGGCGATTGGGGTGGAGGGTCCGGCCGCGCAGGCACCGCCAGGCGCCTTCCCCATTTCAGCCACCGGAGGCACGGGCTTCCGGCTCTATACCGAGACGCCGGAAGCGGCTTGGCAGTCGCTCGATGGCCTGCCGGAAGCCACGCCCGAGGAAGCCGGTTTGGTGCGTCTCGAAAACGGCCACCCGCGCTATGGCGTCGATATCCTCGAAACCCATTTGGTGCAAGAGACCGGGCAGATGAACTCGGTGAGCTTCACCAAGGGATGCTATTTGGGGCAGGAGATTGTGGAGCGCGTGCGGTCGCGCGGCGCCGTGCATAAGCATTTGAAGCCTCTGCGCGTCGCAGGAACCGCGATCCCGGCACCGTTGAGCGAACTCTTATCGGGCGACTCAAAAGCTGGCGTGCTGACCTCGGCGGCTTATTCGCCGCACCTGGGCGGCATTGTGGCCTTGGGCTATGTCAGCACGCTGTTTGAAAAGGGTGCCCGGCCGCTGCATCTGGCCGACGGCAGGGTCGTTACGCTAGCCTAGCGGATCACGCGAATCTCGACGCCTAGATCGGGCAGTTTGCCCCATTCGCGATCAGCGGTTAGGACGGGGAGACGCAAATGGCGGGCGGTCGCCAGACAAATCCGATCCCCTAAGGACAAGCCGTGGCTCTTGGCGAAGGGGCTGAGGTCGGCGGCTTCTTCGGCGAGGCCTTGGTCCCAAACGACGACCTTCAAGTCCAGTCCGCTGAGCACCGATACGGCTAATTGCTGGCTGGCCCCGAGGCGCATTTGCCGGGCGATGACTTCCGAATAGTTCACGGCGGAGATAATCGTTTCGCCGTCCAGCGCAGCAGTGACCACTTCGTGGCCCGTTTCCATGAACAGCACGGCGAGCAGGGCTGAAGCGTCCAAAACAGACCCCGTCCTGATCAAAGGTTCTCCCGAAGAGCCTCTGCCCGGCGGTCGGCCAGGAAGCTATCCACCACACTATCGGCTGGCTTAAAAGCCTGCATGGCCGCTTGCGCCTTCTTAAGTGCCGCCGACCTGGTAGTTAAGCGGATCTCGCCATCCTCGACGCGCAACAATACTTCTGATCCCTCGCCAAGGCCGAGTTCAGTCCGGAAGCGCTGCGGCAACAGCAGCCTTCCCGCACGATCCATTTTTGCGGCAACGTTCATCTCATCCCAAGTTACTCCCAATTTGGGGATCTGTCAAGATGTACCTTATCGGCGCTTCGCACCCGCAAATCATCCAAAATGGCATAAGGAACCTTAACATTCCTCCGTCGGCCAGACCCGAGCCGAACGTCTGGCTTGGTCTCGCCGTGATAATCCGAGCCGCCGGTGATGGCCAGTCCTAGCTGGTGGGCTAGGGCGAGGTAGCGGGCAGCGATGGCTGCGTCCTGGTCGGAGTGGTAGACCTCCAGCCCGAGGAGGCCAGCTTCTTTGAGGCGCGCGAAGATGGTTTCCTCGTCGGAGGGTGCGAGACCCAGGCGAACCGGATGGGCCAGCACCGGCACGCCGCCGGCCGCACGGACCTGTTGGAGCGCCTCTTCCGTGGCCGGCTCATTCATGGGGACGAAAGCCGGGGCGTCGTCGCCCAGATAGCGTTCAAAGGCCTCGTCAATCGAGGCGACGTGCCCTTGTTCGCGCAGCAGGCGGGCAAAGTGGACTCGCCCAGTGATCGAACGGCCGAGGGCTTCCGCGGCTTCGAGCGAGACGTCGAAGTTAAGGGCCTGTAGGCGGTGCACCATACTTTCGTTGCGCCCGCGACGCGCGCGCTGGACGTTGGCGAGCCAGAGTTCGAAGCTCGGACCAGGGGGCGCAGCGAGGAAATAGGCCAGGAGATGGGTGGACCGACCGGACTTTTCTTTGAGGCAGGTGGAGATTTCAATGCCGCAGATGAGTTCCAGCCCGACCGCACTGGCTGGGGCGACGGCGGCGCGGTAGCCGTCAAGCGTATCGTGGTCGGTGATGGCAATGGCTCGCAGCCCGGCTTGGCGTGCCATGTCAATCAGGCTGGACGGGGTGTCGGTGCCGTCGGAGTAATTCGTATGCGTGTGGAGGTCAATCAAATCGATAAGATGAATCTAATGCGGCTTGCGGCTCTGTTCTTTTCGTTTCTGTTGATCTCGAGTTGCCGGCGCCAGCCAGCCGACGATTTCCTCATCTTCGAAGAGGATTATTTTAACGCCCTACTGGCTTTTCAGCCAACGTTGGGGACGTTGAGCGGCATTCATCAATACGACGAATCGCTGGAGGATTTGAGCCAGGGGCGGATTGAGGCTCGGATTGAGGAGTTGCGCGCGCAGGCCGCCCGGCTGGCCGCCTTGCGCGAGCAGCCGTTGAGCCAGGATGAAGCGATCGACGCGGAAATATTGCAGGCCCGGCTGGCGGCCGAACTCTTCGAGCACACGGAAGAACGCACCTGGGAAATTAATCCCATGCTCTATGTGGCGAAGCCCGGCGAGGCGATCGATTCCCTTTTGAAGCGC
>JAYVUQ010000553.1:0-8234 GCA_043787785.1 Bryobacteraceae bacterium | reverse complement strand
CGTCATATTGTGCAAAGAATTCGCCGAACGCCTCGCGGATCAAGCTGCGGATGCGCATGGCCTTCAGGTAGTCCGCCGCCGGAATGTCGAGCGAAGCCTTTAGGCCGGCAATCTGTTTTTTATCGTCCAACTGATTTACCCGGCCGCTCCGAATCAGCTCCTCAAAGATGGAAGCGGACTCGGCTCCAATCACCGGCCCGATGACGGCTCCGTAGGGAAAGTCGGGAATCTTGGCCTCCACCAGCTTCAAGCCCAGCGAGCGGATCACTTCCACGGCCGCCTGGAAGGCCGCTTTGGCGGTGGGGTCCGCCGCCGCGTCGAAGTCTACTGGCGCGTAGGCGATGGTCACTTCGTTGAAGGGCCGCGCGAACTGGGGCGCGTAGTAAAAGCTCTTCCCGGCCGACCCCGGATCTTTCGAGTCGCTTCCGGCAATGGCTTGCAGGACGTAGCCGCAATCGTCAGCGGAGCGGCCCAGCACGCCCACTTTGTCGAGCGTCCAACTGAGGGCCATCGCGCCATAACGGCTTACCAGTCCGTAAGTGGGCCGCAGTCCCGTAACGCCGCAATAGGCCGCGGGCGTCAAGATCGATCCACTGGTCTCTGAGCCTAACGCAAACGGCACTAAGCCGGCGGCCACGGCGGCGCCGGAGCCTGAGGAGGAGCCCCCGCTCCAGTGCGCGCGGCTCCAGGGATTTAGGCCCGGGCCCGACACCGATGCGGCCGGAAAGCGGTAGCCGCCCCCGCCGGCGAGCTCCACCATGGCCAGCTTCGACGTCAATACGGCTCCGGTGCCCGAGAGCTTCTTGATTACGGTCGCATCGTGATCGAACACCTGCCCCGCATAGGGCCGCGCCCCCCAGCCAGTGGGTTGCCCTTTGGCCGATAGCAAGTCCTTGGCCCCGTAGGGAATCCCTTGCAGCATGCCGCGATAACGCTCGCGCTTGAGCTCGGTGTCAACGTCCTTGGCCTTGTCGATCGCCGCTTCCTTCAGCAGTAAAGCTAGCGCGTTATACCGCGGACCCAGCTTTTCGAGGCGGTCTAAATACGCCCGCGTCAGTTCCTGACACGAGAACTCCTTGCGCTTCAGGCGCGCGTTTAAGTCCGTCAGGGGCGCGAAAAAGATATCGTCGGTCATGGCTTAAAGGCGAAAGCCGGCTCCACGCTGATATCGATCTTGAATTGCTTCAACCGGTCGGAGTTGGCTTGCAACTGGCTCTTGGCCAAGGCGGCCAAATCTTCGGGCGCGGGCGTCTGGGCCAGTAACGGTAACGGCGCAGCCAACAATACAGCGAGTCTACGGCGCGTAGGTTGCGACATGCTACCGCTAGTTTACGACGATCTGTCTACATGCCACAAAAAAGCCGCGATTGAATCCGGCACAATAGAAGAGGAGGCCACCCATTGGCGACGCTATCTGACTTCCCGGGCATTGACTCCCGGCCCGACGTCTGCGGCGGTGAGGCCGGTATTGTCCGGACGCGAATCCCGGTCTGGCTTCTCCAACAAGCTCGGCGGCTCGGCAGCACTGAGCAAATCTTGCTTGCGGCATACCCTTCGCTTCGCGCGGAGGATTTGGTGAATGCATGGGCCTATGCGCGGAGCCATGCCGCGGAGATTGAAGCCCAGATCCAGGACAACGAATCGGCTTAGACCAATCACGCGTAAAATGTGAGCATGCTCGTACCGTTGATCCTCCTCGGCGTCGCTGCCTTTCAGAGTTCGGGCAGTAGCATTAACGGTCGCGTGATTGATTCTGTCACCGGCGAGCCTATCAGTAGGGCCTGAATCAGCGTCGTGCCCGCCACGGACGCTGGGCCCCGCGTGGCACGGCTGAATGGCCAGCCTACCACCGTTCGTCCAGCGGGTGCCGTGATTCTTACCGATGCTTCTGGCAACTTCCACGCGAGCGTTACGCCCGGCACTTACTACGCTTCTGCCGAACGCAGCGGTTTTGTTGGATCTCATGACATCGTCACCGTAGAGGGCAGTGAAAGCGCAACGGTCACGCTGAAGCTTGACCGGCACGGCGTCATCACCGGCCGCATTCTGGATGAAGACGGAGAGCCGATGGTCCGCGCGATGGTCCAGACGCTGAAGTGGGTGATGCTGGGTGGACCCAATGGCCAGCGAACGCTGATGCCCGCCGGCGAAAGCACCGCTTCAACCAACGATCTGGGCGAATACCGCATTTTTGGCCTCTCGCCTGGCAAGTACATCCTTTCTGCGCAGCCTACTCTTCGCGACCCGGTGAACGCCGATCGCCGCGTCTACACTACCCATTACTACCCCAACGTTACCGACCTGTCTTCCGCGCAGCCCATCGCAATCAGCCCCGGCCTCATCCGCCCCGGCATTGATTTGCGCCTCGCCAAAGTGACGACAGTGCAGCTCAGCGGCAAAATTAGTCCGCTTCCTGTTCCGGGTTCGGAGCGGCGTGGCGTCAACATGATGGTGGCCCTGCAGCCGCGCAACGTGGGGTCCCCGATGGGCCGGATGGACAGGCAACGCTCCGCCCCCGTCAACTCCCAGGGCGAATTCACACTGGCGCAAGTTCCCGCAGGCTCGTACACGCTGGTTGCCAACACGTTCGGCGCGAACCAGGATCGGCGCACGGCGCGCCTGAATCTCGAAGTGGGTGGCCGCGATGTCGACGGCCTCGCGGTTACCCTGGAATCGCCCCTTACTGTAAATGGCCGCTTCGTGGCCGAGGATCCGGCAATCCTTACGGGCATTACCGTTCACCTGCAACCGCAAAATAGCGGGCAAAACGTGGCTGCCTATGGCCGCTCTGACGCACAGGGCCGGTTTACCATCAATAATCTCGAAAAGGATATTTACCGGGTACGCTTTAATGGACGGCCTCCGGGTTACTACATCAAGAGTGTGCAACTGGGCACTTTTGACTCAAAAGATACCCTCGACCTGACGGCCGGCGCGGCGGGCGAGCTTACCATTGCGCTCGAAAAAGGCACTGCCGAGCTAAGCGGCCGGGTCCTGGGGAAAGACCAAAAGCCTGCCGTTCAAGTCTACGTGCTGTTGATCAATGATCGTCAGCAAACCTCCTCCACGCAGACTGACGTCCAAGGCCGGTACACGCTAAAAGAGATCACCCCCGGCGACTACCGCCTGGTCGCCACCACGATCGCGAGCTATTACGATCCGGACGTTCTGGACCAACTCACGCAACAGGCGATGCAGGTTACCTTGGCCCGGTCCGGCAAGGAATCGCGGCAACTGGAGTTGCGGTAATGTACGAAACGAACCCGGGAGTTGTTGATTTTAATGAGATATCCTCCAGGCTAACGGAAGAAAGTACCATGAAATTTGCCCCACATTTATGATCCTATGGGCTAGGACCAGAGTACCATTGGGGATTTAGACTTTCTGCGTAAGTGATTGATTTCAATAGCTGATTCTGTTGTCATCGTAGGTGGATTCTGGAGTGGCGAGGATGCTGACGGTTAGGCCCCAAGCGGGGAAAATCCGGGACTGAAGCTGCGTCTTTGGAATGGAGCAGTGTAAGTGATTGATTTTGCTCGCTGAGTCTGTGGGTGCGGACGACGGAAGCCCTCATCGGCGGGTATGGATCGGCATAATATTACCCGCGTCTTGGGCGGCCAGAAACTGTGAATACAGTTCTTAAGGGTTCTCACTCAAATGGAGCCCTGCATGGCGACCCCTAAGGGTAAAGCGCTTACTGCTTCTCGAAGATGTACTTGGTGACGATGACGCCCATGGGGGTGCCGCCGATTTGGGTGTCGACCACTAAGTTGCCGTTGGCGTCGAGCGAGTTCTTCTCGGTGATCTCGAGCATCATGTCTCCGAAGGCGCGCTTGGTGAAGACTTCAAAGCCCGCGCCGTTCATTTTGGCGACGCTCTTTACCTCGGCTCCCATGATCTGATTGACGCTTTCGGTGCCATCGAGCTTCAGGGAAACGGTCGACTTCTGCGTGCCGCCGCCTTGCACCTGTTCGGTCTCCATGGCCAGCGTGCCGCCGTCATGCTTCATCACGCGGCTGATGGCGGTGGGGCGAAACTCTCCTGGCAACGCGCCGAAATTGCTCTTTGAAACATTCATCTTCCAGCTACCGGAAAAAGCCCGGGAAGGAGCCGGAGAAGGAACAGCAGGAGTAACGTCAGCGGCGGCACCCAGCCGGTCATACGCGTACTTGATCACCACGTCGCCAATGGGCGTTCCCAATACCTTGGTTTCGTTGAACAGCACCTGACGATCGGCGCTGAGCGAGTAGCGCTCTTCCATATCGAGCGGCGAGCCGCCGACGTCGATCTTGCTCTTCATCACCACCGCCGCGCCATCCCAAAGGGCATTGGTTTTCACGTCCGCGCCCCGTTGCGAGTTGACGCTATCGGAGCCATCGAGTTTGAAGGCCATCTTCATGGCGCGTTCACCACGCGAGGAAGTATCGGCGCCGCTGATCTTCATCTCGCCATCGGTATTCGAGATCACGCGCGTGGCGGAATCGGGAATCATGTTCTCCGGCAAGCTGCCGAAGTTGCTTTTGGCTTTGTTCAAGGTCCAGGAGCCGGAAAAATCAGCCTTTTGCGCGAAGCAAAGAGCCTGGGTGAGAGCGATCAGGAGAAATACCCGTTTGGTCATATAATTTGATTTTATGGCAAAAGTGCGGCGCCCAGGACAGGCCCTTGATTTTTCACTTGTAAAAAGACGACGGCGCGCTGATGTGGGGCGCTGGTCTTGAGCGTGATGTCCTTGGTGAAGGGGCTGCCTTTGGCGACATGGCCCGCCGTGGTGAGGCTGCGGACGACGGCGACGTGACGCAGTTGGCGGCCACTGTTTTCGCCGCGAGCGACTTGGCTGGCGGCGCTGGGATCGACGAGCGCTACGAGGACCTCGACCGATTCGGGCACGGCGTCCAAGTCGATGTGCACGGTCCAAGCGTCGGCAGTCCGCTCGCCGGAGGTAAGGCGGATCGCCGTTTTGTGCCTCTTACCCGCGTCGGTGATGGCGTTGAGCGCGCGGCGGGTATCACTGCCGACGAACTCCACTTTGCCGTCCACCACCATTTGCGGTGTGTAGTTGCCACCGGCGCCGATGCTGCGGCCATAGGCACCTTGGCGGCGGGTGAACAAGGCGTTCGAAAAAGGGTCGCGCCAGCCGAGTTGGTCCCAGTAGTCGACGTGTTGGCTGAGGACGATCGCTTCCACGCCGGGCACGGGCTGCTCCTTTTCGAGACGAGCTAGTAAGTTGTCAGCCGGCGGACAACTGGAACAGCCTTCGGAGGTGAACAATTCCACCAACACGGGTGTTACGGACTGGGCGGTGAGAGGAAGCGAAAAGAGAAATGCAAGTAAGGGGCGCATACATCAGCAACATCCCATGCTAGCCCGCTCTTATTCCCAGAGGGAGTTAAACTAAGAAAGCTGTGAAACGACGTAACTTTATCAGCGGCACTGTATCCTTGCCCGTCGCGGCGGCAGCGCAGTCTTCAACCGCCGGCAAACCGGCCCTGTTGGGGGGGACGCCGATTCGCCAGCAAAAGTTTCCCGCCTGGCCGGTGCAGAATCAACTGGAGGCCGACCGCTTGCAGGCGGTGCTGCGCAGCGGCAAGTGGGGCCGCGGCGTCGGCCAGACGGTGAGTGAGTTTGAAGCCGCTTACGCCCAGAAGACCGGCACGAAGGCGTGCCTCGCCACCGCCAATGGCACCAGTGCGCTGCTGGTTGCGCTGAGCGCCCTGGGCGTGGGCCCCGGCGACGAGGTGATCGTACCGCCCTACACCTTTGTCGCCACCATCAATGCCGTCCTGCAGAATTTTGCCTTGCCCGTGTTTGTCGATACGGATCGCAACACTTTCCAGATCGACGCGGGCAAGATCGAAGCAGCCATTACGCCGCAAACCACCGTCTTGATGCCGGTACACCTGGGCGGCAATGCGGCCGATCTTGACACGATCCTGGCCGTCGCCCAAAAGCACAAGATGACAGTGGTGGAGGACGCCTGCCAAGCGCATCTCGCCGAGTGGCGCGGACGCAAGGTGGGTTCGTTTGGGCGCGTGGGCTGTTTTAGCTTTCAGGCTTCGAAGAACCTGAATAGCGGCGAGGGTGGCGCGATCATTTCGAACGACGAAGCGCTGATTGAGCAGTGCTACACGTTTCACAACAACAGCCGGGGCCGCCAGACGACCGGGGCCGACTTTAGCTATCAGCAGCGGGGGCTGAACTTGCGGCTCACGGAATTTCAAGCCGCGTTGCTGCTGGCGCAGATGACCCGTCTGGAGGATCAATCGCACACGCGCGAAACCAACGCGGCCGCCCTTACCGCGCTGCTGCGGCAGATCCCGGGCCTTGCGCCGGCCAAGAGCTACGTTTACTGCACGCGAAACGCGTTCCACCTCTATATGTTTCGTTACGACCCGGCACATTTCTCGGGCCTGACGCGGGCCCGATTCTTGAAAGCCCTCGAAGCCGAAGGGGTGCCCTGCTCCGCCGGATATTCGCCGCTGAACCGTGAGCCGCTGCTGAAGAACACGCTGCAGTCGAAGGGCTTTCAGCGGATTTACGGGGAAAAACGGCTGAAGGAGTGGTTTGAGCAGAACCACTGCCCCGTGAACGACCGGCTGTGCCAGGAGGCGGTGTGGTTCACGCAGACCATGCTGCTGGGCAACCAGGCGGACATGGAGCAAATCGCCAGCGCCATGGCGCGCATCCAGCGGCATGCCGCGGAGTTGGCCAAGAGTTAGATGCGCACCACTCCCCTTCCCATAGGGCCTTCCACCATCGTCATCGCGGTCCTGGTATCGATCCTCTGGGGCGGCAACGTCGTCTCCATTCGCGCCGGGGTGGACTCGGTACCGCCGCTTTGGAGCGCCTTTTGGCGGATGCTGACCGGGGTGATTTTCGTGGCCGGCTGGAGCTGGTGGCGCGGTGTCCGCATGCTGCCCACGCGCCAGGAAGTTCTGCCATTGTTGGCCTTGGGATGCCTCTTCACGATCCAGATTGCTTTGATGAATACGGCCTCGGCCCTCACTTCGCCGGCCTATGGCGTCGTCATCCTGAACTCTTACCCCGTCTTCGCCAACGTGGCGGGACACTTTGGCCGGGGCTTTGCGGTGCATGAAGAGCCCATCACGGGCATTCGCGCTTTGGGGTTGGCCTTGGCGCTGGGTGGCGTTGTCTATCTCGCGCTCGGCCGTCCCGATGCGGGGCTCGCCCCCCGGCCACTGCTGGGCAACGTCATCATGGTGATTTCGTCGATGCTGCTGGGCGCGCGCCAAGTGTATATGCGGTGGCTGGTGCAAAAGGTGGACCCGGCACGTTCCATTTTGTGGCAGATCCTGATTTCGGTGCCGCTGTTCTTATTGATCGCGTCGGTGAGCGAACCGATGCTGCTGAAGCCGCTCACTAACGAGGCGATCTGCGCCATCCTTTACCAAGGCGTGGTGGTGGCGGGCCTTTGCTTTATTGTTTGGGCGGAGTTGCTGAAAAAACACGCCGCCGGCACGCTTTCGATGTTCTCCTTCATCGTGCCCATCTGCGGCATTTACCTGAGTTCGTTGATGTTTCACGAGACGTTGGCCCCGGGCTTGTTCGTGGGCACCGCGCTGGTGCTGGCGGGAGTTTTTGTGGTGATGCGGCTGGGGCAATCGATTTCGGAGCCGGCGGACTGATATCGTGGAGTCCACAATGCTCTCTTGTTTCTTTCTCTTACTCACGGCTTTTAATGCCGACGATAGCCAAGCGATTCTCCAGGCGGAGAAGCAGTGGATGGCCGCGATTCAGAAGCCGGACGCCGCCGCCCTCGAGAAGCTGCTGCATATCCAATTGATCTACGGGCATTCCACCGGTATCACCGACACCAAGGCCAGCTACATCGGCAAAGTGGCGTCGGGTAAGCAGAAGTACGAGGGCGTTGAGCAGGAGATCGTGAAGATGCAGCAGGTGGGCGAGACGTATATCGTCCATGCGAAGATGCATATGTTCGGTGTCAACCAGAATGGCAAATTCGATGACCGCTTGATGTTGATGCAGACTTGGATTAAGCGGGATGGCCGCTGGCAACTGATTGCGCACCAGACGGCCAAGTTGCCGCAGTAGGGCGCTACCATAAAGTTGCCGGCCATGAGCGAAGCGCCACTGCCAACATTACCGCCGCCGTTTGACGAAACCGGAGACCGGCCGTTTTCCTTCTATCCCGCTATCCTAGGCATTGAACACAACGAATGGCGCGCGCAACAGGCGACGTGGAGTGAAATTTTGGT
>JAYVUQ010000552.1:0-2766 GCA_043787785.1 Bryobacteraceae bacterium | reverse complement strand
CGACCTTTAAGTGATAGCCGATACCCGGCGGCAATGCGGCGATATCTTCCAGGCGATGCAACACAGGTGTCAGCCGATGGCTACGCCAAGCGTCACCGCCGGCAGCCAAGGTATCGGCCATCACCAGAATGCGGGACCGCAGGCCTTCCTCGCGTAAGCGCACGCCTTCGGTGACATTGCTCACCGCCAGCCACCGCACGCCCTCTTCTTCCAGGCGATGCGCCACCGCGCTCGCCCCGTGGCGATAGGCATCGGCCTTCACCACGGGCATCACCTCTACGGCGCCCACGGTCTGCTTGACGGCCCGGTAATTGGCCGCGATCTGATCTAACGATACTTCCACCCAACTGCGCAACATCTCATCTTCATTGTCACAATAGCGGCATGCCTATTTTCGGATTGCTCGACTATGACCAAGCCTCGCCCGCCGCGCGCACCGTCTTCGACGACATCATGCGCACGCGGCAAACCGACCGGGTGAATAACTTTTGGAAAGCGCTCGCCAACCATCCACCGACGCTCGCCCGCATTTGGGAAGACGTGAAACAGGTAATGGGCCCTTCGCGGCTCGACGCGCTCACCAAGGAGATGATCTACGTGGCGGTAAGTGCGACGAACAACTGCGAGTATTGCCTGCACGCGCACGTTGCCTCGGCGAGAAAATTAGGCCTGGATGACGAGATGCTGGCCGAAGTGCTGGCCGTGGCAGGTTTGGCGAATGAGACGAATCGCCTGGCCAACGGCTACCGGGTGCCAGTGGATCCGGCATTTTTGTAGGTGAAATAAAAGAAAGGGCCCGGCTGAAACTCAGCGGGCCCCGCAAAAGAGAGAGCGGAGGATTTACTGACTTACTCTATCTGGACGAACGGAAGTTAGTTACTTCCGCCGACATTCATCGCTTCGCCAAAAACCAGCTTGGTCTTCGTGCCGCCCAGACGAATTTCTTTCAAGTTATACTTACCGTCCCCGTTAGCGTAACGGACGGAAGTGGAACCAAATGTGGCGTCCGCGTTTTCCACGCGCACCGCCGACTCGACACTCTGTTTACCTTGGCTGATGATGGCCTTCGAATCCTTGATTTCCACCTTGTAATCGCCGGGTTTCAACTCTTTCCCGTTGAGGACAGTGGATTGAAACAGAGTGATGCGATGGGTTTCGGCGCTCAAGGCGAGGGCGAGGGTGGCCAGGCTGAGGATGATCTTCTTGGTCATGTGAGTGGACGCTCCTAATTGAATCTTTCGTTGTGCTCTTGGTGGCACATCCAACTATACGTAGGAGCCGAACTTTTGTTCCGTCAGCGGAGCGTTATTTAAATTGAGTTTATTTTGAGCTGATTCACACATTGTTTACGCGCGTTAGCCATAAACTGATGCAAGTGTCCGGATGCGATACAGCGGACAGCGTCATCTGTCCCAAAACCGGACAACCATTGCACGCGCGCATCACGGCGAAACCAGGTCCATTGCCGTTTGGCATAGTTACGAGTTCGTTGCTGGGTATCGGCAATAGCCGTGGCTAAGTCCCATTCGTTGGCTAAGTGACGGGAGGCCTGCCGGTAACCAACGGCCTCGAAGGCCTTGTCCTCCGCGGAATAGCCCGCGGCCCACAGTTGCTGGATCTCCTCCAGCAAGCCGCCCGAGAACATTTGCTCCACCCGCAAGTTGATCTTGGCGTAGAGGGCTTCGCGGGGCGGATCGAGCCCCAGTAGCAGCGAACGGAAGCCCGTCAGGGCGGCTCGCCCCCGTTCCGCCTGCACCTCGGAAAGCGCCCGGCGCTCCAGCAAGCAAACCTCCACCGCGCGAATCACTTTGTTCACATCCTGGGCGGCAATGCGGCGTGCGGAAGGGGGGTCCAGCTTGGCTAGGAAGCGATGCAGCCGGCCCGGGCGGCGAGCTTCCACCCGGGCCAAGCGAACGCGCAGCTCCGCGTCCGCGGACGGGCCTTGGAACAATCCGTCCAGCAGCGCCCGCAGGTAAAAGCCAGATCCGCCGCAGACGATGGGCAGGCGGTCGCGTTGGGCGATATCGAAAAGCAAGGGTCTGGCGCGGCGAGCGAACTCACCGGCCGTGAATGTTTCGTCAGGCTCCAGGAAATCCAGCAGGTGATGCGGAACCCCGCCGCGTTCTTCCGGACGTAGCTTCGCCGTGCCAATATCTAAATCCCGATAGAACTGCAAAGAGTCGCAGTTCACAACCTCGCCGCCGAATTCCAGGGCCAGTTGGACGGCAAGATCGCTTTTTCCGGAGCCGGTGGGGCCCACCAGGCAAACCAGAGGAAACGGATGGTCAAGTGGCGGCGTTATAATCTATATAGTGTAACGGCCCGGTAACGTGTTGGGCCGCCAACGGAGAAAGATCAGGTGCCAATGTTTACGCCACGGCGTTTTGTGCTGCTCACAGCAACTCTGGTGATGGGTGTTGGGTTTTTGGGTGCGCAGGCTCCCCGGGCGCTGCAGCAGAGGAAAGCCCCGCCGGTACGTGCCGAGGTTCCCAAGGCGGGCCAGAGTAAGGCCGATGCCTACTACAACTTCTCCATGGCCCATCTTTATTCGGAACTGGCGTCGCAGTTTGGCAACCGCGCCGAGTACCTCCAGAAGGCCATCGACTTTTACCGCGCCGCCGTGAAAGCCGATCCCTCGGCGAGTTTCCTCAGCGAAGGCCTCTCCGATCTGTACATCCAATCCGGCCAGGCGGCCACCGCCGTCAAGGAAGCTGAAGAGGCGCTCAAGTTAAATCCGGAAGACCTCAATTCCCGCCGCGTGCTGGC
>JAYVUQ010000551.1:0-2265 GCA_043787785.1 Bryobacteraceae bacterium | reverse complement strand
CTCGACTCCTGGAAAGCCGGCGAAGATCACTCCTCGCGCTGGAATATTACCGCTCCCCTCGCTCCCGTCAACCAGATCCTCGCTAAGAACTATCCCAGTTACACCAACGGCATTCCGGACGTCGTGCGAGCGCAGATTTTCCTGAAAGATGTCGCCACTTGGGAGCGGGAAGGCAAGATGCCCAACCTCACGCTGCTGCAGTTGCCCTGTGACCATACCTACGGCGCCAGCCCCGGCGCGTCCACGCCGCAAGCCATGGTCGCCGACAATGACTTCGCCCTCGGCCAAATCGTCGAAGGCCTCTCCAAATCGAAATTCTGGCCAAAAATGGCCATTTTCGTCGTCGAAGACGATGCTCAGAATGGGGTCGACCATGTCGATGGCCACCGTACCGTCGCCCTCGCGGTAAGCCCCTACACCAAGGGGGGCCGCGTCGATTCCACCTTCTACTCAAACCAAAGCATGCTGAAAACGATTGAGCTGATTCTCGGCTTGCCTACGCTCTCGCTCTTCGACTTAATCGCTAACGACATGCGCGCCGGATTTACTAACCAGGCAGATACGGCGCCCTACACCGCCCTCACGCCTCGCCAAGATCTCTTCGCGGTTAACCCCTCCACCGCGGCGCTCAAAGGCGAAGCCCGGCAGGCGGCTCTCGCCTCGGCCCGCTTTAAGTGGAGCGAGCCCGATGCCGCCCCTTCCGACCGCCTGAATCGTATCCTGTGGCACACCGTCCGCGGCTGGCACACTCCCTATCCCGGAACCCGCCAAGCCGCCTTCGCCCCACTGAGCCTCGATATCGACGACGACGACCGGTAAAGCGGCGACTTACTCCTTGGCCAACAAAGGAATTAACACCGCCGGGTCCAGCGCGCCTTGATATTTCTTCCCATTTACAAACAACGAAGGCGTCCCCTCTACGCCAATGCGTTCCCCTTCGGCTAAGTCGCGATCTACCGCCTGCTTGATCGCCGGGGAATCCATGGCCGCCGTAAATTTCGGTATATCCAGGCCAAACTCCTGCGCCCACGCTAATATATTCGCCCGGTTGATTTCGCGGCTTTTGCCATACATCCGGTCGTGCAGTAACCAGAATTTACCCTGCGCATGCGCGGCCAGGCTCGCCTGCGCGGCGATCCGGGCCTGCGAATGGTTGTCGAGCGGAAATTGCTTGTAGATCAGCTTCACATCCTTCGGATAAGCCTTCAGCACGGCTTCCAATTGACTGACGGCCCGAATGCAATAAGGGCACTGAAAGTCAGAGAACTCCACCAGCGTAATGCGGGCCGACTCCGGTCCCTTCACCGGCGCACCTTCCGTCGCAATGGCCACCGCATCCAGCAACACGCGGTCGCGGTTCTTCGCCGCCACCACCAACGGCGATGCCTCCAGCGCCGCCTTAATGTCTTTCCCGGCCTTGGCCGCCGCCACGGCCACCTTGGCCAACGTCGTGCTCTGTCCACACGCCGGATCTTCCACTCGGCACTGCGCTACCTTCATCTGGCAGCCGCAGGCGCAGCCAGATTCACGCAGCACGGTTAGCACTTGTTTCTTTTGCAACGCGGTCAGTCCGGTAAAGTCAACGCCCGGCAACTCCGTCGCCGCGCGCCAGGCTTGTTGCGCGAAAAGCGTGAGGGCGAGGCACAGCGAGATGGCAAGTTTCATATCCTCAGTATCCTATAAACTCACTTATGTGCATTCATTGGCGCTGGCTGGGGCCAGGCGAACTCGTCGCGTTTGGATCGCCACACTGCTGGCGATCATCGTCCTCGGCATGCTCTCACGGGCGCTCCCCATCGGCTGGATACTCTGGGACAAATACCTCGGCGATGCGCTCTACGCCGCCATGGTTTACGTCATCATTCAGCTGACGTTTCGCTGGCCCTCGACGAGCGTTGCGCTATGCGCGATGGCGCTGATGGCGTTGATCGAGTTATTTCAACTTACACTAATTCCCGCACATCTGGCCGCAGCTAACCACTTACTGCTACGGATCGTTGCCCGCCTGCTAGGCACGCACTTCAGCCTGCTCGATCTAGCCGCATACGCCCTAGGAATCGCGGCGATCCATGCGGCCGGAAGTATAGCTACGACAAGCCCACAATCCCGCCCTGCGCGTCCACCTCAATCGCCGCCGCCCGCGACTCTTTCGGTAACCCCGGCATCAGCATCATGCTCCCCGATATCGCCACCAAAAATCCCGCCCCCGCCGACAACGCCACATCCGTAATCTGCAAAGTCCAGCCCTCCGGCGCACCCAATAGC
>JAYVUQ010000550.1:0-5613 GCA_043787785.1 Bryobacteraceae bacterium | reverse complement strand
GCGGCGGATGAGGTGGTGGCCGTGCCTTTAGCAGCAAGCGAGTTGTTTCGGCCAGTGGAAGGCCGACGGGGAAGTTACTTTCTTTGTGTGGGTACGATTGAGCCTCGAAAGAACTTGTTGACTCTCTTACAAGCGTTTCGCCTGGTAAGAGAAGTGCGGGCGGAGGCGGAGTTACTCGTAGTCGGTAGAGGATCCGGGGTGGACGAGCCGGGAGTTAGATACTTGGGCGAGGTGCCCGATAGCGACCTGCCGGCTTTGTATTCGCAAGCACGGGCTGTTTGTTACGCGTCAATGTATGAGGGCTTTGGGCTGCCGGTGCTGGAGGCGTTGCAATGTGGGGCAAGTGTGATTACTTCCCGCGACCCGGCGCTGGTGGAGACTGGTGGCGACGCAACCTGCAAGGTACAGGCACTCGACGCGCGCGGGTGGGCGGATGCGATGTTACTAGCCCAGCCCGATGCAGACCGGGCGACGAGGCGGGCGGCGGAGTTTAGTTGGGCTCGGACTGCGCGCTTGACGTGGGATGTCTATCAGGAGGCGATCCGGCGTGGGTAAGACCGCCTTGTTAGTTTGTCCCGAGACCCCGTTTCCCACCATCGGCGGGGGAGCCTTGCGCACGGCGTCGCTAGCAACTTACTTGGGCGCACACTATGCGCTCGACATGATCATCTTTCGCGAACCCGGCGCGCCAGACCCGGAGATGCCGGCTGGCCTCATCCGCGACATCTTATGGATCGACTTGCCCGCGCATCGCAAAGACCCAGTCACCAAGGCTCTCCGCAATTTGCATCGGCTTGCTCGCTTCATTCCGCCCCATGAAGATCGCTTTGGCGGGCACCAGGCGGCTATGGCGGCGTGGCTCGGCCAACGTTGTTATGACGTAGTCTGTCTCGAACATTTTTGGACCTCGTCGTACGCGGACCTACTCCGCCCCCGGGCTGCCAGATTGGTTTGCGACTTGCACAACATCGAGTCAGTCTTTTATCAATCCCGCGCCGGCGTAGATCCGCCCCCGCTCTCTTGGGCCTGGCGTCGCTTCGCGGCGGCCAATCTTCAGCGGGAACAGGAGCGGCTTCCCAAATTTGACACGCTGCTCGTCACCTCCGCCGAAGATGCGGCGCGCGTGAATTTGCCAAACACCCTCGTGTATCCGAATGCCATACCTTGGGTGCCCGTGCCCAGCGTGGCGAAGCAGCCCAGACTGGCCTTCTCGGGGACCCTGGAATTCCCTCCCAATATCGCGGCGCTCGAGTGGTTTGGCCGACAGGTTTGGCTGCGGCTGGCGGCGCGATTTCCGGAGTTGGAGTTCCGCGTGATCGGCAAGGGCGAGGCCTTTGTGGGTTCGCTGGTCAAGGATTTGCCACGGGTGGTGTTAACGGGACCGGTGCGCGATGCCATACGCGAGTTGGCAGCGGCGCAAGTGGCCGTGGTGCCCATCCGTTCGGGCTCTGGAACACGGCTCAAAATCCTGGAAGCCTGGGCCGCGCGGACGGCCGTCGTCTCCACGCCCTTAGGTGCGGAGGGCTTGCAAGCAGGCGACTCATTGGTGTTAGCCACCTCGGCTGATGAGTTTTTCAACGCTATCGAGAAACTGTTAACAAGTAATTTCGAGCGCGACCGCGTCGCTCGAGCGGGCCGCGGCTTGTACGAGCAACGATTCACGTGGCCTATCGCCTGGCGTTCTCTCGAAAGTAACCAGATCTAGGGCGCGTACGCTTTTCGTTGCTCGCGTCCGTCAACTATACTGGAATCATCGGACCGCTTTGAACCAAGCAACTCGCACGGGGATGAAATTCGCGATTGACGCTCACGCGATTGGGCAGAAGCTGACAGGCAATGAAGTTTATGTCAGAAACCTGTTAACTTGCTTTGCGCAAGAAGATATCGAAAGCGATTTCCTCACCTACATTTCGACGCCCGATGCCCGACCGGCCATTCCGGCTCGCTTTCGCACGCAGACGGTCTCGACGAATCCTTTCGTTCGTTTGGGTGCCGAAATTCCGTTCAGCCTTTTGCGCGAACGCCCGGATCTGTTGCATGTGCAATATACGAGTCCGCTGGTGTGCCCGGTGCCGATTGTGGTGAGCGTGCATGACGTCAGCTTCCTGGAATACCCCAGCTATTTTTCAAAGGCCCGGGCGAGCCAGTTGAAATACACGGTGAGGCGAACGGTGCGTGCGGCGGCGCGGATTTTGACGCCGAGCGCCTTCTCCCGCAAGTCCGTGGCTAAGGCTTACGGTCTGGATCCTGACCGGATTAGTGTGATTCACAATGGCGTATCGCCGCAGTTTCGTCCGGTGCCGCAGGAGACGGCGGCGGCTTGGCTGATGCGGCACAGGGATGTGAATTGGCCCTTCGTGTTAACGGTGGGCGACGTGCAGCCGCGAAAGAATCATCTGGGGCTGATCCAGGCCTTTGAGCGCGTGATGCAGACGCATCCGGAACTGCCGCATCGGCTCGTGTTTGCCGGCAAGGATACTTGGTTTTCGCCCACCGTGCGGGCGGCGGCGGCGGCGAGCCGCGTGGTTGACCGGATCATTTTCCTGGGTTTTGTGTCCGACGACGACCTCGAACATTACTACTCCGCTTGTGACGTCTTCATGTTCCCGTCATTTTATGAAGGCTTCGGAATTCCGATTCTGGAGGCGATGGCATGCGGGCGGGCCGTAGCTTGCAGCAACACTTCGGCGATGCCGGAGGTTGCCGACTCGGCGGCACTGCTGTTTGACCCCACGAATACCGACCAGATGGGCCGCGCGCTGAACGACCTGTTGATTGATCCGCAACTTCGGGCGCGCATGGGACGTCTGGGACTACAGCGGTCGACTCTGTTTCATTGGAATCGCGCGGCCCAGGAGACCCTGGCTGCGTACTATTCGGTGGCGTCGGAGAGCCGTGCCAGAAGTATGGCCGCAAAATCGGTACCGGTGCCCCGTTCATGAAATACATAATTTTCTGCTGTTTGGCGCTGCCCTTGGCCGCGCAAGAGTCGCTGCGTTACTCCATTAATTGGGCCAGCGGGTTGAGCCTGGGCGAGGCGACGCTGACGTCGTCACCGGCCAAGACGCCCGCGGGCCAGCCGGCCTTGCGCTTCGAACTGCGCATGGACGCCTCGATTCCGGGCTTCGCCGTGCTCGACGAGTTTCAGTCGCTGGCGAGTTCTAACTATTGCTCGATGGAGTTCAATAAGAGCTTGGCGCATGGCAAGCGGAAGAGCAAAGAGCAGATTGAATTCGCCAAGGGTGAAGCGACGCGCAAGACTTTAGGCGGCGGTGGCAAGACCACTTTTTCCACGCCCGTGTGCCCCAAGGATGCCTTGACCTTCCTGCAATTTGCACGGCGCGAAGTGGCGTTGGGAAAGGTGCCGGCGCCGGAGCCGGTGTTCTTCGGCTCGACGTATCAAGTGCGCTTCGACTATGCGGGCGAGCAGAAGATCAAAGTAGCGGATGCCATCACCCAGGCGGACCGGCTGATTGGTTTTGTGAAGGGGCCAAAGTCGGAATTTACGTTTGAGTTGTATCTGGCCCGGGACGCGCAGCGCACGCCGTTGCTGATCAAGGTGCCGTTTACTTTGGGGACTTTTTCCATGGAGCTGGTGCGGTAGTGGATGGTGGCTCACCGCGTGGGCCGGGAGGCCGACGCCACAAAATAGCCTTTTTCTCTCCCCTGCCACCGGTGAAGAGCGGAATTGCTGATTACTCTGAGGCGTTACTCGAACCTTTGCGGCAGCAGGCTGAAGTGAGTATCTTTACTGACGTGCCGCCGAACTTCGATCCCACGCAGTTCGATTCGTTGCTCTATCAGATGGGTAACAACCCGTATCATGATTTCACTTACTCTTTAGCGCTAGCGCATCCCGGCGTGGTGGTGATGCACGAGAGTAACCTCCATCATTTAATTACTGAGCGGACGATTAAGCTGAACAATTGGGACGCCTATATGGAAGAGGTCGCCTACGACGGGGGCGACATCGAGTTTGCGAAACGCGTGCGCCGATTGGAAGTGGGGCCGGACTATGAGGGCGTGCCGATGTTACGGCGGCTTCTCGAACGATCAAAGGGCGCGATCGCGCACTCAGAGTATGTGGCGGGTGATCTCCAAAAGGCTGGTTTCACAGGCCCGACGGCGGTAATTCCGCATGGTGCCTGGATACCACTCGATGCCGACCGGCTGGGGGCGCGCGAACGATTGGGCCTGGGCCCGAAGACGCCGCTGATCGGCGTCTTCGGCTTCCTGAAGCCCTACAAGCGGATTGCCGAAAGCCTGCGGGCGTTCCGACGTTTACTACGGGTGGAGCCCAGCGCGCGGATGATCCTGGTGGGGGAGCCGCACGCGGACTTACAACTCGACCACTTACTCGGCACACTCGAATTGCGACACGCCGTGCGGGTGCTAGGCTTTACGCCCATCGATCAATTCACTAACCTGATGGCCGCCTGCGATGTAATTCTGAATTTACGTTATCCCACCGTGGGCGAGAGTTCCGGGACCTTACTTCGCGCCCTGGGCCTGGGCCGCGCGGTGCTGGTTTCGGATATTGGCTCGTTCGCTGAATTTCCCGATGAGATCTGCCTCAAAGTGCCCGTGGGGTCTACTGAAGAAGACCTCATCTACGAGTATCTGAACCTGCTGGTGGCCCGGCCTGACCTGGCTCGCGCCATGGGCGAGCGGGCCGCCGCCTGGGTGTCGCGCGAATGCCGTTGGGCTATCGTTGCCGAACGCTATCTCGAGTTCCTCACCGCGGTGCGTGATGGCCGGCCCTTTGTGACGCCGCAGCGCCAGAAACTCGAGTTACCGGAGCCGGTGGTAGTGGAGAAAGAAGACGTCGCCAAGTGGGTGGCGGACCCTTCCGCGCAAGGCTACCTGGATCATCATGCGGCCCGCTTCGAAAAGACACTGGAAATGACGCCACCCGGCGACGAGTCGCAGCGGATTCTCGAGATGGGTGCCTACATGCAGATCACGCCGGCCTTGCGGTTCAAGCTGGGTTATGGCGAGGTCCGCGGCTGTTACTTTGGCCCGACCGGCAAGACCGATAGGCGGGAAGTGACTTCGTCCACCGGTGAACACTTCACCTGCTTCATTGATCTTTTCGATGCCGAGCATGACGCTTATCCTTATCCCGACGGACACTTCGATACGGTGCTGTGCTGCGAGTTGATTGAGCACCTGAAGGAAGACCCGATGCACCTGATGGCCGAGGTGAACCGGATACTGAAACCGGGCGGCCACTTTCTGTTGACGACGCCCAACATCGCGAGCCTGCGCGCCATTTCGGCGATCCTGCATGGGTACCATCCGGGCTTCTTCCCGGCTTACCTGAAGCCGCCGGTGGATGGCGATGCGCGGCACGCGCGCGAGTACACGGCCAAAGAAGGCTATCTACTTCTGCATGACGCGGGGTTTGAAGCGGTGAAGCTGGAGACGGGTCCGTTCCGCGAGGAGCCGAAGCCGGAGTTGGCCTGGGTAACGACGATGTTGCGGCAATTTGGCATGCCGGAGGATCTACGGGGCGATGGGCTGTATGTGCTGGGGCGCAAGGTAGGCGGGTTGCGCAGCCGCTATCCATCCTGGCTTTATTCGTAGCCCAACGCGTGAAGCCGTGGAAAACGT
>JAYVUQ010000549.1:0-2805 GCA_043787785.1 Bryobacteraceae bacterium | reverse complement strand
GGTGGGGCTTTTCATTTAGCGTCCCCCATCCAGCACTGACCTGAGGCGGTCGGCCAGTTCGCCCGGCGTGAAAGGCTTGGGCAGGAAAGCGCCGGTGATGCGTTGTTGCTCGAGGACGCTCTCCGGATAGCCCGACATGTAGATGACGCGGAGGCCCGGTTGGCGGCGCTCGAACTCACGGGCCATTTCGCCGACGTTGCCTTGCGGGACGATGACGTCGGTAAGCAGGAGCGAGGTCTCGCGGCCGTGCTTGTCGAACAAAGCGCGAGCTTCGGCGAAGGTGGCGGCGGTGAGGACGCGGTAGCCGCGGCGCTCGAGCGAATCACGCAGCAGTTCGCGGACTCCGGCTTCGTCTTCCAGTACCAGGATCATTTCAGAGCCGCGGCGGCCTACACCGGCGGCGGGGCGGGGGCGTTCGGCGATGGTGGGCCGGACGGCGGGGAAATAGACTTCGAAGCGTGTGCCTTCGCCGGGTTGCGAGATTACCGTAATCTCGCCGCCGCATTTTTTGACAATGCCATAGACGACCGCTAAGCCCAGGCCAGTGCCCTGCCCGGGCGCTTTGGTGGTGAAGAAGGGATCGAAGATCTGGGCCTTTACCTCTTCGTTCATGCCGTGCCCTTGGTCAATGACGGTGAGGCGGACAAAGTCTCCGGTGGAGCGGCCACTGGGGAGGGGGTGAGGCCCGGCGGTGCGAAGGCTGAGCGCGCCCCCCGTAGGCATGGCGTCTTTAGCGTTCAAAGCCAGATTGAGGATCACTTGTTCCACTTGGCCGGGGTCGGCGAAGATGAGGGGCACGGCGGCGTCGAGTTCCGACCGCCATTCGATCTGCTCGCCGATGACGCGTTCGAGCATCCGCTCGACGTTGCGGATACTTTCGTTCAGTTGGAGAGCGCGGGGTTCGACGACTTGGCGTCGGCCTAAGGCGAGCAACTGCCGGGTGAGCCCCGCGCCCCGTTCGGCGGCGCGCACCACTTCGGTGGCGTTAGCCTGGTGGGTGCCGTCTTCCAGCTCCGACATCAGGACGTGGCCAAAGCCCAGGATCACCGTCAGCAGGTTGCTGAACTCATGGGCGACGCCGCCGGCGAGTTGGCCGACGGCTTCCATTTTCTGCGACTGCTGCAACTGCCGTTCGAGGCGCTTGGTTTCGGTTAAGTCCTCGCAGATGCGCATGTAGCCGCCGTGGAGCGCACGGGTCCAACTGCGGACTTCCACTTGGCCGCCGGACTTGGTGCGTACCGTGTCTTCACTGCGTTCACCCTTCGGAAGTGGCCAGCCCCAGGGTACCTGTTGCCCAAGAATTTCGGAGGCGGGCCAGCCGAAGAGCACTGCGGCCGAAGAGTTCCAACTGGTAACTTGGCCGTCGCGGGAGAGCGCAAAGATCGGGAGCGGGGAGCCTTCGATGATGGCTTGCAAGGTGTCGTTGGTCTGCTCGAGCAGCGCTGCGGTAAAGTGCTGGTCGGTGGTCTCGACATGCATCACCACCGCGCCCTTGGGTAGTGGGGCGATCAGCAGTCGGTACCAGCGAATGCCGCTGCGGCGCGTGACGGCGTATTCCCGATCGAACTGCGGCACAGTGCCCGCCAGGACGCTGGCCAAGCCTTCGCCCACCGCATCATGGTCGTCGGCGGCGCGGACCTCATGGTAGGCGCGCCCAACGCCCGCATTCTCTTCCCGTGCCGCGTACTCATCCGGAGCGATAGCCCCGCGCCAGGCGTGATTCACCTGGCGGATGGTGCCCTGGTGGTCGACGACGGCAATCTCGGCGGGCACGGCGTCGATGATGGCTTGCAGCGTGTCGGCCTTGTTGCGCAAGGTCTGCTCATACTGGCGGGCCTCGGTGATCTCGCGCAACGCCAGCTGACAACCACCGCCGGGGGTGCGGGTCGCGCAGATTTCGAGCGTACGGGGCGCGCCGCTGGGCGAGGGAAAGGTGATGGCGCTGCGGACGACGCCTTCGCGGTCGAGGCCGGAGAGGTCCACCTGCGCACCGTAATCGCCCAGCAGGTTGCGGAGTTGAGTAAGGTCCCAAGTGAGAAGGGTGGCGCGGGTTTGGCCGGCCAGGCCAACGGCACGCGGGTTGGCGTCGACCACCCGGCTTTGACCGTCCAGGACGAAGACGGCGTCAAAGGAGTTTTCAAATAAGCCGCGGTAATGCGATTCGGCGCGGCGTCGCAGCCAATCCACTCGTAGCAGGTAGGCCACGCCCCCCAGTAATCCCAGCCCTAGCAAGGCGAAACCGGCAATCAACCACTCTGACGTCAATGCTTCAGTGTATCCTGTCTGCTTGCGTCCTCTACTCTTCTACTGCGACCACTACGAGCCGATCCTGCCAGAGGGGCATCGCTTTCCGATGGCCAAGTACCGGCTCTTGCGGGAACGTCTGGCGGCAACAGAGAAGTTTGAGTTTTCGCCGGCGCCATTGGCCACGGCGGCGATGATCGAGATTGCGCACGATCCAAGTTATGTGCGGGACTTTCTGGCGGGCGCATTGTCTACCGAGGCCATGCGGCGCATCGGCTTCCCTTGGAGTGAGCCGCTCGTACAACGCACCTGCGCCTCAGTAGGCGGCACCTTGGCCGCGGCGAGGCAGGCGCTGGCAAATGGTTGGAGCGGCACGCTCGCGGGGGGCACGCATCATGCCTTTTATGCGGAGGGCTCGGGCTATTGCATCTTTAACGACATCGTCATCGCCATCAAGACGCTGCGCTTCGAGGGCCTGATTCGGCGGGCGGCCGTCATTGATTTGGATGTACACCAGGGGGACGGTACGGCCTTGTTGCTGGCGGATGATTCGTTGTCCTA
>JAYVUQ010000548.1:0-1804 GCA_043787785.1 Bryobacteraceae bacterium | reverse complement strand
CGGACGGCCGTCACTTGCCGATGGCGCTGCAAGCCGCTGTCGCGATCAACCACTTCCAAAGTTCGCGTCTTACCGAAGAGCGATTGACACTCGAGCTTCAGCCGCCCACTACCGGCCCGGGAGAACGACTTCACCGTGTGCGCCACACTGCGGTGGTCGTTCCAGGCGTGCAAGGCGAGGTTCCCGCCTCGCTCAGTAAGTGAGTAACAATCCCACATCAGTTCGAATGGCTCTTGCCCGGCTTCCAACAACGCGGGCCGCTTCAGCTCCCGCAATAAAGCAAACAATTCGTCGGTTAATGGTTTCTTGGTCATTGGGTTCCGTAGAATAGTCGTTTGAGCATCACCGAAAATCTCCTAAATTTTGAAAAAAAGATTTTGGCGGCTTGCGAGGCGGCAAATCGACCTCGGGCCGAAGTGACATTGATTTCCGTGAGTAAGGTATTCCCGGTCAGTTGCCTGATTGAGGCTTATCACGCCGGGGCGCGCGACTTTGGTGAGAATTATGTTCAAGAATTCGAGTCTAAGTGGCTAGAAGTAAAAGACTTGCCAGATGCACGTTTTCACTTCATCGGCCACCTGCAATCGAACAAAGCGCGCCGCGCTGGGGAAATCTTCCATTGCATTCAAACGGTGGACTCGCTAAAAGTCGCTCAGCGCCTGAATGATGCCGAAAAACAGCTGGATATTTTTCTGGAAGTCAAGCTCTCTGAAGAGGGCTCAAAAGCCGGCATTGACCCTGCGGAACTGCCCCGCTTGATCGATGGCGTGCGTGCTTTGCCCCATCTGCACCTCCGCGGTTTGATGACCATGCCCCCCTGGTCGGACGATCCCGAGACCGCCCGGCCCTACTTCGCCCGGTTGCGCGAACTGGCCCGCCAACACTCGCTACCCGAACTCTCGATGGGCATGTCGAACGACTTTGCCGTGGCGATCGAGGAAGGCTCCACCATGATTCGCGTCGGGACGGCGATCTTTGGCAAGCGGGTGAAGCCCTGACCTGGCTCGCCCCATCCGGCAACTCGGGCGTGGCGGACTATGCCCAAAGACTGCACCGTCATCTGCCTAACGACACCCGGGCCACCGTCTTTCACCTGGGCAACAATCCCCTGCATGAGGCAATCTATCGCCGATTGATCGAACGGCGGGATCCGAAGCGCGTGGTGATCCTGCACGACGCCGTCCTGCACCATTTCCTCCTTGGTAGCCTCTCTCGCGAGGCGTATATCGAAGAATTTGTCTACAACACCGGCGAATGGCATCGCTCTTTGGCCCAGGACCTTTGGGCCCGCCGATCGCACTCTGGCAGCAATCCAGAGTACTTCGCCTATCCAATGCTGCGCAGGGCCATGGAGGCGGCCGATCTGGTCATTGCGCACAATCCGGCCGCCCTCAGGCTAGCTCAGGAGCATGGCGCGAAGCGTGTGGAGTTGTTGCCCCACTTCATCAGCCAGGCCCAGACGCCCCCCGCCCAGCAGATCCTCGCGTGGCGCGCGAGCCACGGCCTCAGCGGGCAAACCTGCCTCTTCGGTGTCTTTGGACATCTGCGCGAATCGAAGCGCATTCCCGCCGTGGTGCGAGCCCTGGCCCAACAATCAGATCATGTGGCGCTGCTGGTGCAAGGCGGGTGGGGCTCCCCTGCCCTGCGCAATTCGCTGGATCCGGTATCAGGTCGCCTCATCCGCATTGGCAAATTGCCGGAAGCGGAGTTTCAGCTTGTGATCGCCGCCACGGACGTCGGCGTGAACCTGCGCTACCCCTCGGCGGGCGAGTCCTCTGGAGTGCTGGCCCATCTCATGGCGGCC
>JAYVUQ010000547.1:0-4023 GCA_043787785.1 Bryobacteraceae bacterium | reverse complement strand
CGCCTGCCGCATGCCGATGCCAAAGCCAAGAAGGAAATGTCGAAGGCTTACTCGATCCCGGTCGGCGAGCTCAAGAAGAAGCTGCCCGAGTTGCTGCATCGCGTGGAAGAGCTGCATGAGTTCAACCCAATGTTGGGCCACCGCGGCTGCCGCCTCGGCATCGTCTATCCCGAGATCACCGAAATGCAGGCCCGCGCCATCTTCGAAGCTGCCGTCCAGGTCGCCAAGAAGGGCAAAAAGGTCATCCCCGAAGTGATGATCCCACTGGTAGGTTCCGCCCGCGAGCTCGAACTCCAGAAGGAGATCGTCGAAGGCGTGGCCAAGGAAGTGCTCGGCAAGGCCGGGCTCACCAACCTCAAATACCTCATCGGCACCATGATTGAGGTCCCGCGCGCGGCGCTCACTGCCGACAAGATTGCGGAGCACGCCGAGTTCTTCAGCTTCGGCACCAACGACCTGACGCAAACCACGTTCGGCCTCTCCCGCGACGACTATACGAAGTTCTCGAAGTTCTATGAGGATGTCAAAATCTTCAAGAGCGACCCCTTCGGCGCGCTGGATCAAGAGGGCGTGGGCATGTTGATCGAGATGGCCATCGCCAAGGGCCGTAAGCAGCGTCCCGGCATGGAAATCGGCATCTGCGGCGAGCACGGCGGCGAACCTTCGTCCGTCGAATTCTGCTACCGAGTCGGCATGGACTACGTCTCCTGCTCGCCCTACCGCGTCCCGATCGCCCGCTTAGCGGCCGCCCAAGCCGCCATCATTAAGAAGAGCGGCGACAAGGGGCAAGCCAACCGCACGGCTTAGTCACGGTTCGTAGTTTGGAAAAAGGAAAGGGCGGCCTCCCACCAGAGGCCGCCCTTTTTGCGTGGCGGCATATCGCTCTCCCTTAGGATAGGATGAGTGAAAATGACTCGACGCACCTTCTTGCCCGCCATTGCCTCAGCCTCTCTCTTCCCGCGCGCCCTGGCCGCGCAGATGGCCCCAGTGGCAAAGTTCAAACAAGCCGTTTGCCGCAGCGTCTTCGGCAAAGGCGCCGACCTCGACGCAGCCTGCAAGCTGGCCGCCAAGCTCGGCATTCAGGGCTTCGACCTGATGCGCCCACCGGACTGGCCCACGCTGAAGAAGCATGGCCTCGTGCCCAGCATGATCCCCAGCGCCAGCGGCATTCGCGACGGCATCAATCAGCTTGACCTGCATGACAAGCTCGAAGCCGGTCTGCGCGAAACCATTCAACAAGCCGCCGACTACGGCGCGCCGAACGTGATTCTGCTCTCGGGCGAACGCAAGGGCCTCACCGATGAGCAAGGGCTCGACAACACGGTGAAGTTCTGCAACCGCATCAAAGCCATGGCGGAGGATAAAGGTGTCACGCTGGCGCTCGAGTTACTAAACAGCAAAGTGAACCACCCGGACTACCAATGCGATAGCAGCAAGTGGGGCGTGGAGGTTTGTAAGCGAGTAGGCTCGCCGCGGGTGAAATTGCTTTACGACATTTATCACATGCAGATCATGGAAGGTAACGTTATCCAGACCATCCGCGCCCACCATCAATACATCGCCCACTACCATACGGCCGGTATTCCAGGGCGTCATGAGCTCAACGACCAGCAGGAACTCTACTATCCCGCGGTGGCCCGGGCCATCGCCGAAACCGGCTACACCGGTTACATCGCCCACGAGTATTCACCCGTGGGCGACCCGGAAGCGGGCCTGAAACAAGCCATCGCCGCTTTACATTTTTCCTAATCAGGGCTAAATCGCCTCTGCCGCCCGTACGGCGGTGAGCACCTTGGTCACTTTCTGCTTACCCGCAGCCGTAATTTCGAGGATGAGAGAACTATTGCGGGGTGCCCGGCCGCCACTGCCTTCGGCCACCAGCCGGTCGAAGAGGGCGAAGAAGGTATTCTCGCGAAAGGCACCCAAATCGTCAGCCAGCCCCACAAACTTCCTCATCTGCTTGTTCAGATCGTCGGACGAGATGCCGGATAAATGATCGCGAAGCGCATCGATCGTCGTGTCGAGTTGGATCAGCGCTTTCGCCAACGATTCTTGATAGTTGTAAAGCGTGATGAGGCTTTGCTTCTGCTCTGGCCGGAGTAACACCCGCTGTGGGGCGCTGCGCGTAAACCAAGCGGGCAAGGTGACGCTGACGTTGCTTGGCCCAAAGGCGGCGAAGCCCAGGCGTTTGAACTCCGCGAAATTGGCCGCATCGGCATAAGCGAAGCCGAAGCGGGCGCCCCAGTCCACCTGGGACATGCCGATGTAGCGCGCCGAAATAAACGCGCGCATGGTTTCCTCAACTAGCTTGCGCAAGTTATCGCGATTCGGAGTATCGGCGATATGGAAGGCCGATTGCACCGCGGCCGATTCGTAGCGAATGACGTATTTCGCACTTACTTTTCCCAGCCCCTTGGGGAATTCAAGCATTAGTTGCTGGACGAACGCTTCCCGGTCGGGCAGCATGCCCAGCAACACCGCCAGATCGAGGATCTGCCGCATCTCGTTCGGGTTGGTTTTGTTGTCCTCTTTCAAGAGGTCGTATTGCACCGACATCTTCGGCAGGGTACGGATGAGATACTCGCGGGCACCTTGCGGCTGGAAGGCCTCGGCCACGGTGGCGATCATGAAGGTGGAGGCGGTAAGTTCTCCCCCGTGCTTCTTGCGCTCCTCAATCGAGGTCTTCGTAGTGTAAATATGCAGCAAGCCGCCCTCATGGGCTTCGAGCGATTCGTCGGTACTTTGCAGCATTTGCCGGAAGCCATCAATTCCATAGCCAAACAAATTGATTTGTAAGTGCGTGCTGGAGGAAACCGAATGCGTAAAGACGCCCTGGTTAATACGGACGAGCGCCGAATTGTAACTCGCGAGTAACCCGGAGAAGTCACCGCCGGCGGCCAATTGGGCCAGGCGGCTGCCCTCTTCACTCGAGACGTCAATCTCCACGTCGAGTAAGGCGGTGGAGGTGCTGGCGCGGCTATAGGCTAGGTGCAGCGACGCACGAAAGCTAGAGTCGGCCACCTGCTTCAGCTTTTCGTAATATTTGTCCTTGAACGAGGCAACTCTACCGAGCGATTCATTGAGCGCCTTCAGTTCTTTGGCGACGTCACTCGAGCGGATATCCTCAAAGCTCTTGCCCAATAACTTTTCGGCCAAGCCCTGAAGCTTCGAGTCGTTGAGGTTCTTGAGGTCCTGCGGCTTCTGGATGCCGCGAAGTTGAGCAAGCAGCAGGTCGAGGGGAAACGATTTCTTGAAGCCGGCAATCAAGTCGCGGATGTCTTTCTGCCCACCGTCGTCCAAAAAAGCCTTCGCTTGTTTGACGAGCTCCGCAAATTTGTCGAAAGCCTTGGCGTCCATCAGGACATCGTGTAGCAGAGGGCCCGCCAGCCGGGTGACCAGTTCCCAAACCCGGCTGTCGGTGATTTGACGCAAGCCGTCGCGGTTGGTGACGGCGACCAGCAGGTTCAGCGACTGGCTGAGGCCAGCGACATTATCGACAGAATCTTCGTAGAGATGAACGATGGCGGGGGCGACCGCGTTGTAGGCATTTCGGACGGCGACCATCTTGGTGTGGAGTTCGTTGCCGGTAGCATCGGTAAGCTCCTTGCCAATGAACTGATGGCTGAGATCCTGCAGGGTGGACTTGAGCATTTTCCCAGCGTCCTTCTCCAGTTGCTCAAGGTTCGTGAAGGTGCGTGTTTGGTCGAAGAGCTTGAGCGCGAACTCGGCGTGGGCTCCCATGGCCTTGACGAGGAATTCGTCGGCACTATTGGGAAGGCCTTTCAGGTGGAGCTTGGCGTCGAGCCCGAAGTCGGCGGCGAAGTTGAACTCGGCCTCGCGGCTCTTAGTAACGACGAAGCGGGCGAAGTTGGGGGCGGCGCCAGCGCGCGCCTCCAACTCGAAGCTGCCCGCCAGACTGTAGGCCGCGCTCACTGCCGCCGCCAACTTGAGCTGATAGTTGAGGTCAAGGTTCAGTTGGCCAATATCCGTCTCGCGGCTGCCAGTAAGAGAGTAGCCATAGCT
>JAYVUQ010000546.1:0-6972 GCA_043787785.1 Bryobacteraceae bacterium | reverse complement strand
TGGCCCTGGTCAGGCAAGGTGGAGGGGACGAAGACGACGCCGGGAGCGAGGTTAATCAAGGTTTGGAAGGTGCGTCCGTTGAGGGGTTGGTTAGCGATGAAGGCGCGGTCGACAGAGGTGGCCACGGACGGGCTTTCGCGGACGAGCGGCGCTTCACTGGTGACGACGATGCTTTCGTCGCGCGCGGCCACTTGGAGGCTAAGGCGGAGGGAGCGTTGGTCGTCGGCGTTGATGACGAGGCCAGTGACTTGTGCGGTGCGAAAGCCGGTTCGCTCGACGGTTAGGGTGTAGGTGCTGGGCGCAAGGGCGGTGAAGATGAAGGCGCCCCTGGAGTCGGTGAGTGTTTGACGGGTAGTGCCCTTAGTGGGGTCGAGCAGGACGACTTTGGCCGCTGGAAGCGCCCCTTCCTGGGCGTCTTGTATAGTCCCCGAAAGGGATTGTCCCCAAAGCGAGGAAGCGAGGAGTATGAGGGTTAGTTTCAAAGAAGTCCTTTGGGGTAACACGAGTTATCGAAAGGTACTACGAACGGGAAGCGCATACTGGATGCGACGGTTTGACAGAAATTTTACAATGCATACGAATATTTTGATAGTAGCACGTTACCACAAATGAAGGCGACGAAACGGACCCGGGAGTGGTTGATTCGATTGAGGTTGCGGGGTTAGTGCCGCAGGGGAGTGAACATTTGAGGTGACTAAGTTTATCTTAGCAGGTGAATTTTAGGGGATTGGTGTAGGTTGTTCATTCTGCGGGAGAAGATCGCTGTCATCGGTTGGCAGACCGGCAAGCCATTTTGTTCCGATGGTGGCTTTAGAACTGGAGGTTGTTTTTTTGTTCTTCGAGGAGTTTGGCGTTGAGGCCGGGCACTTTCAGCAGATCCTCGTAGGTTTTGATGGGTCCGTTGGCGGTGCGATGGGCTAGGAGGGCTTCGGCTTCGGCGGTTTTAAAGGACAAGCCTTCCTGGAGTTGGCTGGGGGTGGCGGTGTTGACGTTGACGGGCTTGCCGAAGTGGCTCGAGAGGTAGTCGATGACGGAGTTTGCTTCGTCTTCGGTTCCTTCGGCACCTCGCGCGACCATGTCGTCGACGACGGAGGTCCAGAATTTTTTCGAGAACTTTACCTTGGTGACGCGGGCGAGGGCGTGGCAGTTGGAACACATTTTGACGAAGGTGGCTCTGGCCGGGCTGTCGGGCAAATCATCCGCCGCCACACCCAAAGATAGGCCAAAGCCCAGAAACAGGAACAAAACACGTTGCGCAGCCATAGCACTCCTGTAGCCCGCCCGGGCCGGTCTCGATATAATCATTTTGCACCGAAATCAGTCTGCAAAGTGGTCTCTTCGTGAAAACTAATATCCTGGTCAGCGTTGTATTCTCGACATTCTTTCTGTTCGCCGCGGACTTCTCGAAGGAGTGGCCCACGTACGGGCATGACTCCGGGGGCATGCGCTTCTCGCCGCTGACGGAGATTACGCCGGCGAATGTGAATCGGCTGAAGGTGGCCTGGGTTTACCATATGAAGCCTGTCGCCAGTTCCCCGGTTCCTGGTGCCTCGGGGGCCGCGCCGGCCAAGCCCGCTGCCAACACGGTCGGCGCAGGGGTCGGCGCAGTGGGCGATGATCCGGAATATGCGGCCTATGCGCGGATGCGCGGCGGCACCGGGGGCTTTAGCCCCAGCACGGTTACGCCCCTGGTGATCAACGGGACGATGTATCTGACGACGCCGTACGGCCGGGTGGTGGCGATTGATTCGACCACGGGCGAGGAGGTTTGGGCGTTTGAGTTGCCGGGCGGTGGCGGCGCCTCCACGCGCGGCGTTGAGTATTGGCCGGGTGCCGGACGGACGGCAGCGCAGATCGTCTTTGGGACGGGCGATGGCCGGTTGTTCTCGCTGGACGCGCGTACGGGCAAGCCGAATATGAAATTCGGAGACAACGGGGTGGTGAACCTGAACACCGCCGAAATCATGCGGGGCCTGCCTGGGCGCAATGGCCTCACTACGCCGCCGATCGTCTACCAGGATCTGGTGATCACCGGCGGCACGACGCAAGAGAACCCGCCGCTGGGCCCGGCGGGCGACATCCGCGCCTGGAACATGCATACGGGCAAGCTGGCTTGGACCTTTCACTCCATTCCGCGGGAGGGCGAAAAGTACAATGACACGTGGGCGGGAGACAGTTGGAAGAATCGCTCGGGAGTTAACGTTTGGGGCTTTTTGACGGTGGATGCGGAGCGGGGAATTGTGTACATGCCGTTTGGCGCGCCGAGCGTGGATCAGTACGGTGGCGATCGGGCGGGGGACAATCTGTTCAGCACCAGTCTGGTGGCCGCCGATGCGAAGACAGGCAAGTATCTTTGGCATTTTCAAATTACCCACCATGATATTTGGGACGCGGATTTGACGGGTGCGCCGGTTTTGTTTGAGGTGAAGCGCGGGGGGCGCAGTATACCGGCGGTGGCGGCGACGAACAAGTCTGGACTGTTGTTTATTTTTGACCGGGTGACGGGCAGGCCGATCTATGGCTTTGAAGAGCGGGCGGTGGCCCAGAGTGAAGTGCCGGAGGAGAGAACCTCGAAAACGCAGCCGTTTCCGCTGAAGCCGCCGCCGTTGTCGCGCATGTCGATGAGCGCCGCCGAGGTGGCCACGCTGACGCCGGAACTGGAAGCTGCTTGCAAAGCGCTGATGAAGGATCTGCAACTGGGCGGGCCGTATTTACCGGTGAGTTACAACCGGCTGGGGGTGCGCTTCCCGGGCAACCATGGCGGGGTGAACTGGGGCGGCACTTCGTATCATCCGCAACTGGGTTATTTGTTTGTCAATAGTAATGACCTGGGGCAGATTACGGGGCTGAAAAACCGGGTGAATCTGGAGCGCCGGGCCATGGCGCGCGGCCTGGGAAATCGAGTACACCCCGATGGGCCTTACGAAGGTATTGGCGGCGGGCGTTTCAGTATTCCCGGGAAAGACGGCTCCACGCAACAATTACCCTGTCAGCAGCCTCCGTGGGGGCAGCTTTCGGCGATCAATGTGAATACCGGTGAATTTATTTGGCGGGTACCGCTGGGAATTACCGAGAGTTTGCCGGCGAATAAGCAGAACACCGGCCGCCCGGGAAATGGTGGCACGATTGTGACGGCAGGCGGCTTAGTATTTGTCGGTGCCACGGACGATGCGCGTTTCCGCGCTTTTGAGGCCAAGACGGGCAAGGAGCTATGGACGGTGAAGCTAGGTGGTGCCGCCGAAGCGACTCCGATGACTTACCAGGGCCGCGATGGCCGGCAGTATGTGGTGATCACGTCGACGGGAGGGGGATTCTTTAATAACCCTGTTACCGACGACAGCATTATGGCATTTGCTTTGGATGGGGCGGCGAGCGGCGGCAACTAACTGTAGTCCACCGTAAGCGTACGCCCTTCATCACTGGCAGCAGCGATGGGGGCCGGTGCTCAGCTACGGGATGTCGAAAGCTAAGTGCGGCCGCGTGACTTGGACACGGCGCGAAGCCGCACACGGAGTTGATCCCTTAGCTTGGCGTGGGCCGGATGCTGTGCCAGGTTTTTCAGCTCCTGGGGGTCCTGCTGATAATCGTAAAGCTCAGCACCCTCGGCGCCGTCCGCCCACTCGGTGAAACGATGCCGCTCGGTGCGGATGCTGTAGCCTTGGACAAACGGCGCTCCGTCCTTGGCCTTGCGCTGCCCATTGGCCGGACGCTGCATCTGGCTGATGGCGGGGCGGTCCCACGGGGCATGAGGGTTTTCGAGTAAGGGCCTCAGGCTCTTGCCCTGGAGGTTGGCGGGGATCTGCGAAAGTCCGCACAGGTCGGCGAGGGTGGGGTAGAAATCGAGCATCTCCACGGTGCGGGCCGAGGCCTTGCCTTTGGCCCGCACACCGGGCCCGGCGAAGATCAGCGGAATGCGGGTGGCCGCCTCAAAGACGGTTTGCTTCATCCATTGGCCGTGCTCGCCAAGCGCGTAGCCATGGTCGGACCAGAAGACGACCAGCGTATTCTCGTTGAGCCCTAAGCGGTCAAGCGCGTTCAGCAGCCGGCCAACGTTCGAGTCGGTGAAGGTGACAGCGGCATAGTAGGCCTGCAGTGTTTCCCGCTGTTGCTGGTCGGTGAGTCCCCAGTTGGCTGGGGTGGTGAAGTAGGCCCAGGGCGGGGCGATTTGCATTTCGCCTTCGGTCAACGGATAAGGCTTCAGCGTTTCCGGCGGGTACAGGTCGAAGTACTTTTTGGGCGCAATGTAGGGGCAATGCGGCCGGTAGAAGCCGGCGGCGATAAAGAACGGCTCGTCCTTATGCAGTTCCATCAGTTTGATGGTCTCGGTGGCGACTATGCCATCGGTATGCTCTTCATCGGGCGCGGGGGAGGCATAGAAAGCCAGCGCCGAACCCAGCCCGGTTCGCGCCGGCGTGTGGTTGGTGACTTTGCCTTCTTCGGTCTTGTCGACGCCCTTGGGATTAAGGCGCTGGTTCCAGGATGGTTCATCGTCCAAGCCATTGGTGCCGATGCCGCCCGGATTGCTGTAGTGGTAGATCTTGCCTATCCGGGCTGCAAAGTAGCCGTTCTTTTGGAAGCACTGCGACAACGTCACGACGTCGGGGATCGCGGCGCGGAAATGCGTCGTAAGGTTGTACACCTTGGTGGTGTCGGGACCCAAACCAGTCATCAATGACGAGCGCGATGGGCTGCATAAGGCGAACTGGGCATAGGCTCGCGTGAAGCGTACGCCACGCTGGGCCAGGCGATCCAGGTGGGGGGTCTTGACCACCGGGTGGCCATAGCAGCCGAGGGCCGGCGCCAGGTCGTCGGTGGCGATGAAGAGGACGTTGGTCTTTTTGCTGGCGGGCGCGGCCCACGCGGCGGATCCCGCGAACGAGAGGAATTGTCGGCGATCGATCATTGTGTTCCCGCCAGTATATCGGGCTCCGACGATCATTGCGCCAGAATTCGTGCCTAGCGGCACTTCAGACAATGACTCAGCCGCGAACGGCGACCTCTCCACCGCAAGCTGGCCGGGTGAACTAACTCAACAATAACTCGAGGTCCTCGCGTTTGATATCGCGCAGAACGCTGCCGTCGGCGGTGATGATGGCGTCGGCTAACTCGCGTTTGTCCTGTTGTAACTCGAGCACTTTTTCTTCCACCGTATCGCGGGCGATGAGGCGGTAGGCGAAGACGTGGCGTTCCTGGCCGATGCGATGAGTACGGTCGATGGCTTGGGCCTCGACGGCGGGGTTCCACCAGGGGTCGAGGAGAAAGACATAGTCGGCGGCGGTGAGGTTGAGGCCGACGCCGCCAGCTTTCAAGCTGATGAGAAACAGGCCGCAATCGGGTTCGCGTTCGAAGCGATCGACGTGTTTCTGGCGGTTGGTGGTTTGGCCGTCGAGATACTCGTAAATGGTTTTCTTAGCGTCGAGACGTTGGCGCAGGATGGCGAGTAAGCTGGTGAATTGGGAGAAGACCAGGGCCTTATGGCCTTCGGCGCGTAACTCTTCGAGCTTAGGCAATAATACGTCGAATTTCGCGCTGGGCTCATCGACGTGGCTGGGGTTCAATAATCCAGGATGGCAGGCGGCTTGGCGTAGGCGGAGCAGGGCTTCGAGGACGTGCATCTTACTCTTGGCGAGGCCCACGTCGGCGATCTTGCCGAGGATGGCTTGCCGGTAGTGGGCGCGTAACTCATCGTAGAGCTTGCGCTGCGGCGGCTCCATTTCGCAATACAAGGTCTGTTCGGTTTTCGGAGGCAGTTCCTTGGCGACTTGGCCTTTGGTGCGACGCAGGACGAAGGGCCGGAGGGCCCGGGCGAGTAAGTCGCGGGATTCGGGCGTGGGCCAGCGGCCGCTACCGGTTTTATCGAAGGACTTCAAACTACCCAGCATGCCGGGGTTTAAGAACTCGAAGAGGCTCCAGAGTTCGCCCAGGTGATTTTCGACGGGGGTGCCGGTCATCGCCAGACGGCGGCGGCCATTGAGTAGGCGGGCCGCCTTGGCCGACTCGCTGGTGGAATTCTTGATGGCTTGGGCTTCATCGAGAATGACATAGTCGAACTGAAAGTCTTTGAAATCGACGGCATCGCGGCGCAAGGTGCCGTAAGTGGCGATGACTAAGTGGTATTCGGCGAAGATGCTAGTATCTTTGGCGCGGGCGGCCTGGCTGTGGTCAAGCACGCGTAAGTGGGGAGTAAATTTCGCGGCTTCGCGGATCCAGTTATTCACCAGCGACCGGGGCATGACGGCGAGCGAGGGCCCGGCACCGGCGGCGCGGCGGTTTTCGAGTAAGGCTAACACCTGCGGCGTTTTCCCCACGCCCATGTCGTCGGCCAGACATCCACCAAAGCCGAACTCATCGAGAAACTTCATCCAGGAAAGGCCATGGCGCTGATAGTCGCGCAAGGTACCCGTGAAACCTTCGGGTTGCTCGACCGGCTGAATGCCGTCAAAGGCGCGCAGGGCGGCGCGGGCTTGGGCGAAGAGTTCATCGACGCGGACGCCTTCTTTGTCGGCTAAGAGAAGGTCGAGCAGTCCGGCCTGGTTGCGCTGAAAGCGGATGTTCTCGCCGGCCACTTTGCCCATGGAGACGATGGAGCCGTAGCGTTCGAGGAGGTCGGCGGGCAGAACGCCGAAGCCGCCGCCGGGCAGGTCGACGACGGCCTCGCCTTTGTCGAGTGCCTTGAGCAGGGTGGGCAGGCCGACGGTGACGCCGTCGTAGGCGACGGAGACCTCGAGGTCGAACCAGTCGATGCCGGAGGTGACATTCAAATCGAACTTGGTGGCTTGGCGAAACTCCTGGCCTTCCACTTCGAGGGCCCAACCGGAGCGGGCGAGTTCGCGCACCACTTTACTGAGACTTTTGGTGGAAAGCTCCCAGGTATGGTCGCCCGAATAGATGCGGTCTTGAAAGAGATTCAAGGAGCGCAGCTTGAGGTTGGCCTGGTGTTCGGCCGCGGGATCGCGGCGGCGGATGAGGCGG
>JAYVUQ010000545.1:0-4154 GCA_043787785.1 Bryobacteraceae bacterium | reverse complement strand
GCTCAGTACTGTCCGAAAATCGGTCGTAACTGCCAAGTCGCGGCCTTCGTAGAGTTTTTCAGCCGCCAGCCCCGGCCAATCGCCGTGGACACGCCCGCCTGGAATGCCGCCGCCAAAGGCGAACATGACGTTAGCGTGGCCGTGGTCGGTACCGCGGCTGCCGTTCTCCTTGGCGGTCCGGCCGAATTCGGACATCGTCACCACGGCGACGTCGTCGACGCGTTCGCCCAGGTCCTGCCAGAAAGCGGCCAGCGCAACGGCGAATTCGCCGAGTAACTGCGCCAGACGCGGCACTTCGATTTGCAGGTCATGCGACAGCTTCTTCGAGAAGGGATCGGAGGCAGCGAAAGCACAGCCAAGGAGGGCCAGTGAAATTATAATTCGTCTCGACATTTCGTTCTCCATTCATCTGAACCCCGTTTGGGACAAAAACGATTCGCTCCGACTCCAGATCACGTTACAGTAAAGGCGATGAACCAGAACCAACCCGGCCCGCCGCCGGGCCTTTCGAAAGTGCTCGAGCGGAACATCCGTACCATTGTCGAGCTACGAGCCAAGCAGGCTCAAGACCGCAGCCTGCAGGACCGGATCGCTGACACCGTGACCGGGTTTTCCGGTAGCATGCCTTTCGTCTACCTGCACATCGCCTGGTTTATCGTCTGGGTGCTCGTGAACAGCGGGCGCATGGCGTTCGACCCGTTTCCCTACGGACTGCTAACGATGATCGTATCGCTCGAAGCGATCTTTCTTTCAGCCCTGGTGATGATCACCCAGAACCGGCAAAGCGACGAAGCCGAACGGCGCGCCGACCTCGACTTGCAGATTGGCCTCTTGACGGAGCACGAATTGACCCGGGTGATCAAGATGCTGGACGCGATCCAGACGAAACTGGGCGTCGACCCCGGTGAGGACAACGAACTGGAGGACCTCGAAATGGAGACGATGCCCGAGGAGGTGCTGGCGGAGCTGGCGCGGCTGCACCGGATTGAGCCGCGAAGCTAGTTGACGGAACGAACCGGGGAGTTGTTGATTCTATTGAGTTTCACGAATCCCGCAAAGAGGGGACATGGCTCTGATTCTATTGTAGGCGAGGCAGTGGTAAGTCTTGGGCGGGATTTCGGGGTAAATGGTTGAGGGGGTGCGGGTTGGGAGATTTGAATGAAGTGTGAACGAATATTGCAGATGATGGCAGAGCTGTCCCCCGGCTGATGCCGGGGGCTAGATGAATGGCAAGCGATTCCTCAGCCGAAGCCGACGTCGTCCCCGGCGGGGCGCTCCATGAAGCTGGCGCGGGAGTAGTCGCGGTTCATGAAGGCGATGGACTCGATGCGGATACCCTTGGGACACACAGCCTCGCATTCTCCGATGTTGGTGCAAGAGCCGAAGAGCTCATTGTTCATCTGGTCCACCATCTTCTTGGCGCGTTCGAGGCGCTCGGGCTGGCCTTGGGGCAGGTGGCCGAGGTGAGCGATCTTGGCGCTGGTGAAGAGGGACGCCGAGGCGTTGGGACAGGCCGCGACGCAGGCGCCGCAGCCGATGCACTGAGCGTTGTCCATGGCGAGGTCGGAATCGAGCTTGCGGATGGCGATGGCGTTGCCGTCGGGGGCGGAACCGGTGGAGACGGAGACGTAGCCGCCGTTAGCGATGATACGGTCGAAGGCCGAACGGTTAACCATTAGGTCGCGCAGGACGGGAAAGGCAGTGGCCCGCCAGGGCTCGAGCACCACATCGTCGCCGTCTTTGAAATGGCGCATGTGCAACTGACACACGGTGGTGCGCTCGTGGCCACCGTGGGCGAGGCCGTTGATCATGAAGCCGCAGGACCCGCAGATACCTTCGCGGCAATCGTGCTCAAAGGTAATCGGACCATCGGCGTCTTTCTTGGTGAGAATGTCCTCATTGAGGACGTCGAGCATCTCCAGAAACGACATGTCGGGGCTGACGTTTGGCACTTCATAGCGCTTCATCGCGCCCGCGGCATTGGTGTTCTTTTGCCGCCACACATTCAGAGTGATTCGCATATTACTTATAGCTCCGCTGGCTGGGCTTCACGTAGTCGAAGGTGAGGGGCTCTTTCACCAGGGTTTGCGACTGCTGCGCGCCTTGCCATTGCCAAGCCGACACAAAGGAGTAGTTTTCGTCGTCGCGCAGGGCCTCGCCTTCGGGCGTCTGGTGCTCTTCGCGATAGTGGCCGCCGCAGCTCTCTTCGCGGGCGAGAGCGTCGCGGCACATGAGCGAGCCGAGCTCGATGAGATCGGCCACGCGGCCGGCGGTTTCGAGCGATTGGTTAAGCTCTTCGCCCGTGCCGGGGACGTTCACCGTAGCCCAATACTCTTCTTTCAAAGCGTCGATGGTGCTGATGGCGTGGTTCAGGCCTTTGGCGTTACGGGCCATGCCGCAGTACTCCCACATGATCTTGCCGAGGTCGCGGTGAAAGGAGGTGACGGTGCGCTTGCTACTGGCACCCAAGAGTTTCTTGGTGAGGCCGTCGACGTTCGCCTCGGCGTCTTTGAAGGCGCTGTGACTGGTGTCGACCGGCGCGAACTTAGTGGAGGCGAGGTAGTTGCCGACGCAGGCGGGGGCGATGAAGTAGCCGTCGGCGAGGCCTTGCATGAGGGCCGAAGCGCCGAGGCGATTGGCGCCGTGGTCAGAAAAGTTGGCTTCGCCGAGGCAGAAAAGGCCGGGGACGGTGGTCATCAACTGATAGTCCACCCAGAGGCCGCCCATCGTATAGTGCACGGCGGGGTAGATGCGCATGGGGAGCGTGTAAGGGTCCTCGCCGGTGATGCGGTCGTACATTTCGAAGAGGTTGCCGTAGCGCTCGCGGATCTTGTCGGCACCGAGGCGCTCGATGGATTCGCTGAAGTCGAGGTAGACGCCGAAGCCGCTTTCGCCTACACCGTGGCCGTCGTCGCACATCTTCTTGGAAGCGCGGCTGGCGATGTCGCGCGGGACGAGGTTGCCGAAGGCGGGATACATGCGCTCGAGGTAGTAATCGCGTTCCGCTTCGGGAATCTCGCCGGCCTTGCGCTTGTCGCCGACTTTTTTGGGGACCCAGATGCGGCCATCATTGCGGAGCGACTCAGACATCAAGGTGAGCTTCGACTGGTAGTCGCCGGAGACGGGAATGCAGGTGGGGTGGATCTGGGTGAAGCAGGGGTTGCCAAACAGGGCCCCGCGCTTGTGCGCCCGCCAAGTGGCGGTAACATTCGAGCCCTTAGCGTTCGTCGAAAGATAGAAGACGTTGCCGTAGCCGCCGGTGGCAAGGACGACGACATCGGCGGCGTAGCTTTCGACGGCACCGGTGGTTAGATTCCGGCAGACGATACCGCGGGCTTGGCCATCAATGTTGACGAGGTCGAGCATTTCGCGGCGGGTAAGCATCGTAACGCGGCCGGCGTCGATTTGGCGCTCGAGCGCTTGGTAGGCGCCCAGCAGGAGCTGTTGGCCCGTTTGACCGCGGGCGTAAAAGGTGCGCGAAACCTGGGCGCCGCCGAAGGAGCGATTCGATAAAGTACCGCCATATTCACGGGCGAAGGGGACGCCTTGGGCCACGCACTGGTCAATGATGTTGACTGAAATTTCCGCGAGCCGGTAGACGTTACTTTCGCGGGCGCGGAAGTCACCGCCCTTCACCGTATCGTAGAAGAGGCGATAGACGGAGTCGCCGTCGTTCTGATAGTTCTTGGCCGCGTTGATGCCGCCCTGCGCGGCGATCGAGTGCGCCCGGCGGGGCGAATCCTGAAAGCAGAAGCACTTGACGTTGTATCCCAGTTCGCCCATGGTGGCCGCAGCCGCGGCACCGGCAAGCCCTGAGCCCACCACGATCACCGAATGCTTGCGTTTATTGGCCGGGTTGACCAGCTTCATGTCGAACTTTGTCCGCGTCCAGCGCGTCTGAATGTCGCCCGATGGGACCCTGGAATTGAGCTCCATGTCGTTATTGAACCTCGCTGCCGATTAACCGGAACATGACTGCGACCGGGATGGAAATATTACCGCCCGCAATTAGCGCGGTGAGCACCGTGGCTAAGTTGCGGATCTTGGGAGTGTATTTGGGATGATTGACGCCGAGGCTCTGGAAGGCACTCCAAACCCCGTGGACGAGATGGAAACCGAGGGTGGCCATGGCTATTAGATAAGCCACAAAGGCA
>JAYVUQ010000544.1:0-2985 GCA_043787785.1 Bryobacteraceae bacterium | reverse complement strand
TGGGTCTCGAACGGCCCCAAGAATTCGATTTCCAAACTCGACGCCAAAACCAACACCGTCACCGAAACCGTCACCGTGGGCGCGAAGCCTTGCAGCGGCATTGCCTCCGGCTTCGGCAGCCTGTGGGTGCCCAACTGCGGCGACAAGACGGTGTCGCGTGTGGACGTGAAAACGGCAAAAGTAGTCGCCACCATTGCGGTGGGCCCCGCCAATTCCGAAGGCGGAATCGCTTGTTCCCAAGACGCCGTCTGGATGCCCACCGGCACGGCCGGCGACAAGGTGGCCCGCATCGATCCGAAAACCAACAAAGTAGTAGCCGAGGTGAGTGTCCCCGAAGGCTCGCACACCGCGGACTTTGGCGAGGGCGCCGTCTGGGTGACGAATAGCAAAGGCAAAGTGGTGACGCGGATTGACCCGAAAACCAACGCCGTCACCGACACCATCGAAGTGGGCCCCGAGCCGCGCTTCCTTACCGTAGGCGAAGGCTTCGTCTGGACTCTCAATCAGGGCGATGGCACCGTCTCCAAGATCGACCCCAAGACCCGCAAAACCGTGGCCAACATCGAGGTGGGCATTCCAGGGCCGGGCGGCGAAATCTCGGCCGGTGGCGGTGCCGTATGGGTAACAGTATTTCAAATTCCGCTCAGCCGCATTGACGCGAAGACCAACAAAGTTACGCACCAGTTCGCCGGGCCTGGCGGCGACGCCGTCCTGTTTGCCCACGGCTCCGTGTGGCTGTCGAACCTGCGCCAGCAAAACGTGTGGCGGCTAAATCCGGCCATCATTACCGCACAATAGAAACAAGCTATGAACGAAACGATTCTCTGGGAAGAGGCTCTGCACGGGGGGCAAACCTGGTCTCAGGTGCTCGAACGCGGTATGAGCCTGCGCATTACAGACCTCGAAGGCGGCGCCAATGTCAGTTGCCTTTTCTACAACGCGCTCGAGCCCACCGAGCGTTACAACATGCCCGATACGCTGAAGGCGCAACACATCGCGCGCCTCACCAAAGGCTTCGTGCTTTACTCCGATATGGGCCGCATTCTTTGCTCCATGACCCACGACACCGTCGGCTGGCATGACCCGTTTGGCGGCACTCTCTCCGAAGCCCAGATCGCCGCCAAATACGGCGAGAAGCCCTATCAGCAATACCGCAACGACTGGACGCAGGCACCGCGCGAAAGCCTGATCCTCGAGCTCGCCAAACACTCGCTCTCCGTGCGCGACCTCACCCCCACCCTCAACCTCTTCGGCAAAGTGCAGGTGAATGAGCTCGGGCAAATGCAGTATGTCCCTGGCAATTCGAAGGCCGGCGACATCGTTGAACTGCGCGCCGAGATGAAGGTGCTCGTGCTGCTGAGCGCGAACCATCATCCGCTTGAGCCCGGCACCGTTTATGCGCCCAAGCCCGTCAAGCTCACCGTGAAGCGCGTGCCCATTGCCGCGGCGGACGACGCTTGCCGCCTGTCGCGACCCGAGAATGGCCGGGGCTTCACGCTAACGGAAAGGTATGTGGCATGAGCTACGAATTTATCGTCCTCGCCGGAGATGGCTGGGCGCAAGTCTTGAAAAAGGGCCAGCATCTGCGCATCGTAGACCTCGAAGGCAACCAAGCCGTCGACACGCTTTTCTACAACGCCCACGACCATACCGACCACTACTCCGCCGTCAACACCATCGCCACCCAAGGCAACATCTACCTCACCACCGGCAGCCAACTTCTATCCCATGCGGGCAACGTGCTGATGACCATCGTCGACGACACCTGCGGCCGCCACGACACGCTCGGCGGCGCATGCTCCCAGGAGAGCAACATGGTGCGTTACGACCTCGGCAAACGCCACATGCATGCCTGCCGCCAGACCTTCCTGAAGTACGGCCTGCAACATGGTCTTGAGAAACGGGATCTCTCCCACAACGTGAACTTCTTCATGAACGTTCCCGTCACCGGAGACGGCAAACTCACCTTTGAAGATGGTATTTCCGAGCCCGGCAAATACGTCGAGTTGCGCGCCGAATTGGACACGCTAGTGCTAATTTCCAATTGCCCACAGTTAAACAATCCGTGTAATGCGTATCACCCAACCCCCATAAAACTGATGGTTTGGGGATAAATGTTCAACAAAGTTCTCATTGCCAATCGCGGCGCCATCGCTTGCCGTATCATTCGTACGCTGCGCCGGATGGGGATTGCGTGCGTGGCCGTCTATTCCGACGCCGACCGGCATTCGCTGCATGTGCGGCAAGCCGATGAGGCCGTTTCCCTGGGCGGGGTCCGCGGGTACCTGGACACCGCCGCCGTGCTCGATGCGGCGCACCGCACCGGGGCCCAAGCCATCCATCCGGGCTATGGCTTCTTAAGCGAAAACGCAGGCTTTGCCGCCGCTTGCGAGGACGCCGGCATCGCCTTCATCGGGCCCACGCCGCAACAGATGCGCGACTTCGGTTTGAAGCATCGCGCGCGCCAACTGGCTTCGCAAAACCAGGTCCCGCTGCTGCCAGGCACGGGGCTCTTGTCCAACCCTCACGACGCCCTCGCAGTGGGGCTGCCGCTGATGCTCAAGTCCACGGCCGGTGGCGGCGGAATTGGCATGAGGTTATGCCGCACGGAGGGCGAACTCGAAGAGGCCTTCGCCGCGGTGCAGCGGCTGAGTGCCGCCAGCTTTCAGGACTCCGGCATCTTCGCCGAGCGCTTCGTCGAGCGCGCGCGCCATATCGAAGTGCAGATCTTTGGCGACGGCGCGGGCGGCGTCATCGCGCTGGGCGAACGCGACTGCTCCGCACAGCGGCGCAATCAAAAAGTGATCGAAGAGACTCCGGCGCCCGGGCTACCGGATGCCGCCCGCCAAGCTCTGTTCGACGCCGCCATGCGGCTCGGCACAGCCGTCAACTACCGCAACGCCGGCACGGTGGAGTTCATCTACGATAGCGACCGCGAGGAGTTCTACTTCCTCGAAGTCAACACCCGCCTGCAGGTGGAGCATG
>JAYVUQ010000543.1:0-5507 GCA_043787785.1 Bryobacteraceae bacterium | reverse complement strand
TACCGGATCATTCTTTGGAGCACCGCCGGACTGGGCGTCGTGCTCTGCGGTTTTCTGGTGGCACCGGACTTTTGGGTGGCCTGGGGCTTGATGGTGCTGGTCGGTTTTACCTATATGACCCAGAATGCCGCAACGAATAGCGCGGTGCAGTCATCCATTAGCGAGGAGTTCCGGGGCCGCGTGATGAGTACTTACACGATGACCGTGGTGGGGGCGATGCCGATTGGCGCGTTGGCCGCCGGTTGGCTGGCGGCGCAGATGGGCGCGCGCGAGACGATTCTGGTGGGTGGACTGGGAGTCTTGCTGGCGGCGGGCTTCAACCGGAGACGCAGTTGAAGCGGGCGCTGATTCTCTGGCTGGTGGCGTTGAACCTGGGCGCGGCCGATGCGGCGGTGTTTGCCGAAATCCAGGCTATGACGCGGGAGATCGAAAAGATTACCGGTTGGAAAGCGAAGCGCAAAGTGCCGGCCGCCATGATGACCAAGAAGCAATTGGATGTCTACCTGAATACGCGGATGAGCGAGGATGTGAAGCCGGGCGAGCAGCGGGCAGAGGAAGTGACGCTGCGGCGGCTGGGGTTGATTGGCGAGAAGGTGGACTTGAAGCAGTCCATGCTCGATGTGATGAATGAGCAGGCGGCGGCGTTTTATGACACGCGCAAGAAGCGGCTGTATCTGATGGAGTCCACCGGCGACCATATGCAATCCTCGGTGTTGGTGCATGAGCTGAGCCACGCGCTGGCTGACCAGCAGCATGGGCTGTATCGCTTCATGCGAAGTGCAGGGCCTTCGGACGACGAGCACCTCGCGCGGATGGCGGTGCTCGAAGGGCAGGCGACGTGGCTCATGTCGGAGTATCTGGCGCAACAGAATGGGTCGAGCTTGCTGGGGCGGTCGGAGGTAGTGTCGATGATGGCGAAGGCTTCGTCGAGCGCTTCGAGCGAATTTCCGGCGCTCGATGCGGCGCCTCTTTATATGCAGGAGACCTTCCTATTTCCCTATTCGCAGGGCATGCTGTTCCAGTCGAAAGTGATCGAGAAGATGGGGAAGGCGGGGTATTCGGAGGTGTTCCGGCGTCCGCCGGCGACCACGCAGCAGATACTGCATCCGGAGCTTTACCTGTCGGACCGGCGTCCGCCGACCCTGGCCCTGCCGCAATTGCCGCCCGGGAAGGCTCGTGATCCGGTGCTGACGGACGGGACGCTGGGTGAGTTGGACCATCAGATTTTGCTGCGGCAGTTTCAGGTGGCCGGCTGGGAGATGATTGCCGCGGGATGGTCAGCGTGCCGCTACCGGGTGCTGGAGGACAAGCGCCGTACCCGCGTCACATTGTTGTACGTCTCTGAGTGGCGAGACGAATCCGCGGCCGAAGCTTTCTTTGCGGCCTACCGGAAGTCGATCTTGCCCGTCAAGTTGAAGCAGGCCACGTTCCGGCAGGATGCGGGACAATTGGTGACCGGGAAGGCGGCCGATGGCTACTTTCGCCTGGAACGGCGGGGTAGGGAAGTAACGGTACTAGAGGGTCTGCCGCTGGAATAGCGCTTCGATTACACTTTAGATGAAGGAGTAGAGATGCGAATTGCGATTGCCGCCTTATTGATGATGGGTAGCCTGATGGGCGCCACCTTGCCCCGCAAGATGGGCGAGTTCGGTTTTGAATTGCCCAACGGCCGACAGGCGTTGCTGTCGCAGTACAAGGGCAAAGTGATTTTGCTCTCCTTCTTCTCGTCGACGTGCCCGCATTGCCAGACGGCTTCGAAGTTCATCGAAAAGATGAGCAAGGAGTTTGGGGCGCAGGGCTTCCAGCCGATCGGCGTCTGTTTTGACCCGATGGCGAAGATGCTGGTGCCCGAGTTTATCCAGAAGCAAGGGCTTACCTATCCGGTGGGCGCGGCCTTGAACGACCAGGTGCTCGAGTATGTGCAGCACCCGGCGGGGATGATCCCGTACGTGCCGATGTTCCTGCTGATTGACCGGCAGGGTATGATTCGCGGCCAGTATCAGGCAGGCATCCAGGAAGAGTTCTTCAAAAATCTGGATGCGAATTTGTATGCCGAAGTGAAGAAGATGGTGACCGGGATTGCGACGACGCCGAAGCCGCGCGAGGTGAAGTCGACCGTGATGAAGACCAAGCCCACGGTCACGGCGGCGAAGTAGGCGGCCGTTCACGACTCTGCTATTCTGAAGGCGTCAGGTTCGCTGTGTGCGCCCGTAGCTCAGCTGGATAGAGCGCTTGCCTCCGAAGCAAGAGGCCGGGGGTTCGAATCCCTCCGGGCGCACCAAATTGCCCTCCGCCTTGTACCCCTACAAATTATAAAAGCGCGCGGCGGTTTCGCCCACCAATTCCGCGCGATCATCCATCGGAATCGGTCCGCAGGCTTGGGTGAAAGCGGCCAGCACTTCTTTCCATGTGCCGGCGAGTAGGCACACCGGCCAGTCACTGCCGAACATGCAGCGTTGCGGGGTGAAGAGTTGGAGTACGTGCTGGACGTAGGGGGCCAGGTGAGCCGGGGTCCAACCGGGCACTTGCGCTTCGGTGATCATGCCTGAAAGCTTCACGTGCATGGTGGGAATCTGCGACAGCGTTCGCATACCGCTTAGCCAGGGCTCGATCTCTCCCTGGGCGATCAAGGGTTTGGCGATGTGGTCGATGACGCAGCGGAGCTCAGGAACCTGGTCCATCGCTTCGATGGCGACGGGGAGGTGCGGGGGCTTCAGGAGAAGATCATAAGGAATGCCGCGGCGGGCGAGCTCTTTGAGCCCGGCGATGACTTTGGGCTGCAAGAGCCAATTGATGTCGGGTTCGTCGTGGACGATGTGGCGGATGCCTTTGAACTTGGGGTGTTGCTGGAGATGGTCAAGGCGATGGCCGAGGTGTTTGGACTGCAGGTCGGCCCAGGCGACGACGCCCAGAATCCTAGCTTCCCGCTCGGCCATTTGCAGGAGCCAGTCGCCTTCGGCATCATGGTGGGCGGCTTGGACGACGACGGAGCCGTCGAAGAGATTGCGTTCGTAGATGGGCCACAGGTCGGCGGGTAGGTAATTGCGGGAAAGGACGGGGTGGTCCTTCGGCATCCAGAAGTAGTCGACGGCGGCGAGGTTCCAGAAGTGTTGGTGCGAGTCGATGCGCATAGGCTCCCAGTGTACTGAACGCAAAAAGCGCGCCCCGGCGAATGATGCCGAGACGCGCTTTGGCTTGATTTAGCCCAGTTATTGGGCGATCGCGCCCGTTGACGTGAGCGGATCGCCCACCAGGTTGAGGCCGGTGGTGACGAAGGAGATCACGCCTGCGGTGGAGATGCGCGGGTACAGGATGTAGCACATCGAGCGCGGCCAAGCATAGTAGATGGCGGCGCGGGCGCGCTGGCAATCACCGTCGACGCTGTAGGCGCCGCTGTCGCCGCCGATGGAGACGGCCGGCAGAAGCTGCGTGGGCGGGTTCGAAGTCGGAAAGGGCGGTGCGGGCGGGTAGGTTGGCGTCAGGAACGCGGTCAATTTGCCGGGTGCCGTGATGAGGATGCTGCCGCGTAGCGAGGAGCCGACCCCACCGCTGACGGTGACGCCGCTTAGCGATACCGTGTTGTAGCTGCCGCTCAAGAGGTTCAGAGGATTACCTGCGGCGCTTGCTGGGCAACCGGTGGGCGCGGGCCAGGCAGTTCCCGCGCCGGCGAGGCCGTATACGCCAGGGGCGGTTCGGACGATCTCGGAAGTGAAGAGGTTGATCACGCGGCCGAAGGTGGCGTTGTTAGTGATCGTGAAGCTCCACTGAATCGGCGTCCCGTCGATGTTTAAGAAGATCACGCCGCCGCTGCAGTCTGCGTTCAGTTGGTAGGTGCCTGCGCCCTGGTCATATTCCTGCAGATTACCGCCCACGACGTTCGTGGTGATCACGCGAAGCCGGCCGGTTCCAGGCGTAACAATAATTTGGCCGATCAACGTACCAGTCTGGAAGGTCCACCGTCCCGCGATTGTCGTCGACGGGTCGGCGGGGCATTGAGCCATGGCGGACGACGCCGCTAAACTCAAGAGGGAAATTGTCAGTATCAGCGATTTCATCATCTTCACTTTCTAGGTTCCACTGTTAGCGAAAATCGCAAGCATTCGTACCTGCAGTTAACATGTGGACCCACGGGGAGACTAACATACGTACTAGTGTGTGGGCAACGAAAATGCGGATAAGTTCTAAAACTAGGGTACCAGTACTGCGCGAAACTAGATGAGTTGTTGAATTATCCGCCGCACCGTGTTGTGAAAGGCCGCAACGCACCACTTTCGCAGAATCCCTCGTTCGCATTGCAGTAAGTGGTGACCAGATAGAATTGTGGAGTTAGAAAATCATCACTTACTAGAGCGCTTAAAATTTAATTCTAGTTCCTGACACGTTTTCGCCTTCGATTACGCTGTATATAAAATGGGCCTAAGTCACTCGGCGCTGCCAGCGGAGGCTCCTACGGTACCGGCACCACCGGCAATACGATCTGTGACGGGTGCGCCGCCGAATGGTGCAGGGTTTGCTTCGCCACCCTCGGTTTGTCGCCTAACCCTAACGGCGCCCCCGTATTCGGATTCCGGTCAAACTGCGGGAAGTTACTCGAAGTCACATCCACCCGCATGCGATGACCGGGCTGAAACACCACGGCCGTGCCGACCAGGTCAACGGTGAATTCGTAAGTCTGGTTGGGCTTCAGCAACTCGGGTTTGTCGAGCCCTCGGCGAAATCGGGCGCGCAACATGCCTTCGGCCATAGGATAGGTGTCGCCGTTGGGGTAAACGTCGATCAGCTTCACCATCCAATCGGTATCGGGGCCGTCGGTGGCGGCGTGGAGGATCATCTTTACGGGGCCGGCGACGGCGAGGGGCGCGCTCAAGGGCTCGCTGGTGAAGCCAACGACATCGGGCCGTGACTCAATGGCACGCTGGTTCACTGGCCCCGCCACGGTGGGCGTGCCGCAGCAGTTGTTGCCACCCGTGGTCGGTACCGGGTTGGCGGGATCGTAGCTATAGCTAGTGCTCCCGGCTTCTGGCTTGGCCGTGGTCAGCTTGCCGTTGGGGGCCAGATACCAGGGGGTGTATCGCGTGCCCGGGATGGGCCAATCCTGCTCCTGTTTCCATTTGTTGACGCCCATGTAGAACAGGCTCACGGGCGGCTCTTTATCAATTCCATTATCCGTACCCTTTAGATAATGGTCATAGAAGCGCTGCTCGATCTCGGCAATCTTGACGTTATTGGCAGGCCCGAAGTCGAGGTCACCGTACTTCTGGGAGGCGCCATGGCCCCAGGCACCGATGATCATGCGGGCCGACTGGCGCGCCTCTGGCGTGGCACCGTGTTGCCGCATGCCGACATAGCCGTTGATTGTGCCGGCGAGGAAGATGTCGAACCAGCCGCCCGACGTATGCACCGGGATCCTCACCTTCCCGAAGCGCTCTTCATCGCTGATTGCCTTCCAGTAGGCGTCATAGCTCTCGTGCGTCAGCCAGTCGCGGTAGTGCTTCACCACGGCGTGC
>JAYVUQ010000542.1:0-4645 GCA_043787785.1 Bryobacteraceae bacterium | reverse complement strand
CAACTGTTCATTAACCTGGGCGATAATTTGCGACTCGACCAAATGGGCTTTTCGCCCTTCGGCCTGGTAAGCGAAGGGATGGAAGCGGTGGACAAGATCACCGCTGAATATGGCGAGTCGCCGCAGCAGCCGGAGATCGAGCAGAAGGGTGAAGCCTATTTGCAGGAAAGTTTCCCCAAGCTGGACAAGATTACGAAGGCGAGCATTCTCTAGCCACCCAGTGCTACACGCCCCAGAGGGTTGCCGCTGAAGCGGAAGGGGCAAACTCGCCCGCCGGGGGCAAGCGCTGCCGCACGATGCCGTCGTGCTCTACCTCAATTTTTAGACTGGCGAATTGCGCGAGGGCAAGACGCATTTCGAGCACCGCGCCCCGGCAGGAATCGACGGTCGCATCGCGGAACGACCCGGCTTCCAGGGGCACCCGCGCCACCGCCTCCCCGGACCTTACAGTCACCATCACGCCCGCCACTTCGAGCGGCTCAACCAAATCGAGCCGCAAATACACCCATTCCCCATCCGAGCCATAATGCACCCGGCGCACCCACTGCCGGCCGCCATGCATCGCTCCTTGCCTGCTGTCCACTTCGTAAACTCCAGCCCGGAGCCATTCGAAGTAGGAGGTTATCAACCCATCGATCACCGGCCGGATCGGCCCCACCGGCGCTTCGGGCCGCAGTTCGGCCACCTGCCGCAGGACCGGCCGGGATAGCTCGTCTGGCGATGGCAAGCCCAGCGCGTGATAGATATTCCGCAAATGGGCGCGGTAAAGATCGTCAAAGTCCGCCCGGTTGTCGCTGCTATGCTCCGGCCCGTACCACCAGCACCAGTCGCTGCCCTCGGCAATCTGGATCTCTTCAAAGGCCTGCTCGAGCTTTTCCGTCGACAACTTTCCCGCGTGTAACGCCACGTCATAAGCTTGGCGCGCCCGCAGCAGATACTCCCAGGCCCGGTTATCTTCCTCGGCGCCGATCCAGACATCGAAGTTTGCGTTAATCCAGGAGCCCGGAAAGATATGGCCCAGCGGCGCAGGCTCCACCCGGGCCAGCGCCTCGCTCACCGTCAGTGCCTGCATACCTGGGTCGTCCTGAATGCCCTGGTAGAGCTTCCGTAAGAACTCGCGGCCGCTCTCCGGATAATACTCCCAGCAGTTTTCGCCATCGAGAATTACGGGCACCAGCGCGTCGCGGCCGGCGGCCAGAATCGGACGGCAGTTGTCGCGGATCTTCTGCAGGAAATGCGCTGCGGCCTTACCCGGCTCGACGCTCGAATAGGTGAAACCGATCAGATCGCTTAGCTCACGGTCGCGGAAGATCATCCGCATCTCGCGCCCACCTTGCCGCCAAACATAGGGCCGATAGGTAACGTCGGGGCCCGCATGCTGATTCAGCGTCCGGCCCAAGACGCCGTTGTCGGTTGCGGCCCAGGTATAGCCGCTGTCGGCGGCCAGAGCGAGCGCTTCATCGGAGACCGAGCCTTCGCTAGGCCACAACCCTTGCGGTACCGCGCCGGTGCGAGCCGCCGTGTAGGCGCGCGATCGCTCCAACTGGTGGCGAGCGTCTTCGGGATAGCGAAAGCGGGTTGGCAAGGGCACGCCCGGGTGCGCCACCGAGGCGATGTTTGAATCGCATAGCAGGGGCAGAATCGGATGGTAGAAGGGAGTAGTCGAGATCTCGATTTGCCCCTTGGCCGCAAAGTCGCGGTAAACCGGCAGCACGCGGCCAATGATTTCGAGCTGCTTGCGGCCCATCAGCGTCTGGTCGGCCAAAGTGTAATTGCGGCCCTTGGCCACCAGTTCGCGCACCTCGGCGTCGCCAGAGACAAAGATCTCATCGAACCAGGCTAACTGAGACAGCACTTGCAGATCGCGAAAGTCACCCACGGTCCAATCGCGCTCCGGCAGCCCGCCCTGCCACTGTTCGTACAGCCGCGCGTAGCGAGGATAGCGATAGATCAGTTGGGCGACGTTCGCCTGAAAGAAGTACTGCAGAATAAAGGCACGTTCATTGGCGCTCAGCTGTTCGGCCGGCTTAAGGGCGAGGCGCAGAAACGGATCGCTCGCGGTGCCGGCGGCGTAATCCTCAATCTGCTCCACCATGGAGGGCACCAGGTTAAAAGTCTGGTGGATCTCGGGGAACTCTTCGAGCACCTGCACCATGCCAAAGTAGTCTTTGAGCGCATGCAGGCGGGTCCAGGGTAGGCGATATTCTCCGGTCGCCAGGTCCTTGTAATAGGGCTGGTGCATGTGCCAGAGGAAGCAGACATAGGTCTGGGGCATTGTCTTCTAGGATGCCATTTCTTTTGGGAGGGTCGGCCGCGCCCTACGTGACGAAGCTCTTCATGTCGAAGCGGCTCTCGGCGAAGTTCACGTAGCCCCCTTCGATGGCATTCATGCCACGGACACTGATGGCAAAGTTGCCGGCGTCGGAAACGCGGATGAGGTCCGTCTCTTTCAAATACCACAGCGGCCCTTCGAGATCATCCACCGTAAGCGCCAGACCATCCTCCAAAAGTTTGATGCTGAGCGCTGGCTGGCGCGGCTTCAGGATGCGTTGGCGGTAGCAGATCTCCATCAAGCCGGCGCGCCGTCGCTTCTCCTCGTCAATGTTCAGCCCCACCATGAAACGGCGAGGATCAAGCTGGCCCGGTGCGGAGTTGATTGCGGGTACTGGAATTTCCAGTACTTCGACGACCGAAGTCGGCGCCGTCGGCGCCGCTGGCACCACTGGTGCCGCTGGCGCCTTTCGAGCCGCTGGCACCGCATCAGTTAGAACAATCGGAGCGCTGATGGCCAGCCTCTCGAGCCGCTTCTGGTCGTAGGCCGCGCGGGTTTCGTGATCCAGCAGTGTCGCGGCCGCTTGTTGAAGCAGAGAAAAGTAGGCAACCGCATTATTTTCTGGGGCCGCCAATTGGTACTTGAGCGACAGAATCTGGTGGACGCGCTTGATCGTGTCTTTCTCGGCATTCGGGCTAACTTGTAAAACTTCGTAGAGGTCGACGAATTCGGCAGCAGGCATGTTAACAAAGGGTATCGGCAGGATTGGGCCACAGGATTAATCGATTGCGTCCCGTAGGCCAACCGAGTCGAAAATGGGACAGATCAAGGGCCATCGGACACCGACACCGACCCTCAGAAGCGCAAAACACACCCTACGACCATTAGGGTACTAATACTATTCCCCCTTCGCTGTCAAGGGTTTTGCTTGACCCTATACCCCTTTTCGTCTTAGATTAACAACACAGTGAACGACCAGAGACGCAGTAAACGCTTTGACCTAAAGCTTCCCGTGGAAGTGATTCGGCCCCATCATTCGCCAGCTCATCTGGTCGGTGAGACTTGTAACATCAGCTCCAACGGTGTTCTTTTTAAAACCGATCACCCGATCGACCTCGGCGAATCTCTCGAATACTACGTCACCCTGCCCACCGCCCCCTCACCCAACGAGCGTCTCCGGTTGCGTTGTGTCGGCAAAGTGGTGCGCGTCATGGGCGAGGCCCACAATCCGGCACCGGATCACATCTTCGCCGTCACCATGGAGCGTTACGAGTTTATGCGGCAGCGCGTCGCGGCCAAAGCCACCGCCGTCTAGGGCGGCGAGAGCGACCCTAGCGCAAGAAGCGGGTGAAACGAGCGAGGGCTTCCTCGAGAATCGACAGATCTGAGGCATAACAAAGCCGCACCGAGCCTTCGCCACCCGCCCCAAATGCTACACCCGGAGCGATCCCCACCCGGGTTTCTTTCAATAGCTTCCGGCAAAAATCGAACGAGTCTTTCAGCCCGTCCACGCGGGGAAATAGATAGAATGCGCCCTCGGGGTTCGGCACCGTCAGGCCAGGAATTTTCCGCAGCGCCTGCAAACAATAGTCCCGGTTGGTTCGCAACTGCGTTAGGATCTCGATCACCGTGGGTTCGCCTTCGGCCAGCGCTGTTTCCGCAGCCCGCTGCGTAAAGCTGGCGGCGTGCGAAATGATGAACTCGTTCAGTTCGGCTGCTCGTTGTGCCAAGTCGCGCCGAGCCACAATCCAGCCGAGCCGCCAACCCGTCATACAGTAGGTTTTGGAGAAGCTCTGCACCGCAATTACGGCATCCTCGCGAGTGGCTTGCCGCAGAATAGTCGGCACCGGCGTCCCCAAAGGCTCCGCATAGGTCAGGCGTTCGTAGACCTCATCCGCCATCAGCCATAGCCCGTGCCGACGCGTAAAGTCGAGCAGGCGGCGCTGATCGGCCTCCGTGGCTACCCAACCCAGGGGATTCGATGGCGACGTGTACAACAGCAGCCGCGTGCGCGGCGTGACGGCGGCTTCGAGCGCGTCAAAGTCGATGCCGTAGCGCTCGCCGTTCAAAGGCTGCGCCACTTCCACCGCGCGCGCCGAACACATCTCCACAATGGCGCTGCCGTTCGGCCAGGCGGGTGTCAACACCAGGGCCTCGTCGCCGGGGTTCAGCACACAGCGGATCGCCACATTCAACGCCTGCACGCCGCTGGCCGTAACTACGATCTCCGTCAGCGGATCCAACTCCACCTGTTGCTTGGCCAGATAGTAACTGGCTAACGCCTGGCGTAACGAGGGCAATCCGGCGTTTTCGCTATAGAACGTATAGCCCTCGCCCATCGCCCGCTGTGCCGCCTGCCGGATAAACGCGGGC
>JAYVUQ010000541.1:0-5528 GCA_043787785.1 Bryobacteraceae bacterium | reverse complement strand
GAAGCCCCCTCCGTGCGGGGGAGGTGACGGGCCGTTGGTTGGGGCAAGTGTTGAACGGCTACTACCACTACCATGCGATTCCCGGCAATATGGCGGCCTGGAAACGCTTTCGGGAGCGGATCCAACAACACTGGTGGCGGACTCTCCGACGCCGGAGCCAACGGAGAAGGCTTCTCGAATCGTGGCTGGCGCGATTGTTCGCGCGCTGGTTGCCTTGCCCACGGATCCTACACCCCTATCCGAGCGTCCGCTTTGACGCCACCATCCAAGGTAAGAGCCGTATGCGGTAGTACCGCTCGTACGGATCTGTGCGGGGGGCGGTCAGCGATGATCGTCCCTACCGCGACCTCGTATTCTTTTGGCGGTTTCAAAGCGGGGCGAGAGGGCGTTTTACGGCACCGGAATGCGGTATAGGTTGCGCTGCAAACTCTCGCGTGTGAAGGCGTATGTGGCAGCCGTCAGACCGGGAGTAACGGTGCCTGAAGGAATTACGCGCACTCCAGGCAACTTCAAGAGTTCCTGCTCGGACAGAGGTCCCCGCACGATATTGTTGGGGACCAGTTCGCCCTGCGCAACTGGCAAGACGTAGGCATTCGCGCTGGCTTGAGAAGCGCTGGGCACCACAAACACATGTCTGCGGTCACCGGACCAGGCGAGCCGCGTTTGGCCCGCGATCTGTGTGATCAGCGGAGCGCCGCCTTCGACCGGGAAGAGTACCACGCCGCCTTGTTTGCTGCGCGTGCCCAACACCAGCCACTTACGGTCCGGGGTTCCTCCATTTACGCCAACGACCGTAATCTCACTCGCTTTTCGCAGCCCGCCACCGTCCTCCCGAACCCGATAAAGGAACGCGGAGTTCCCCTCGATCTTGCGGAAAAAGACTTCGCCGGTGGCGCCAAAGTGCGGTTGCTCCCCCTCGGTGTTGGGAATCTGTCTGGGTGCCGAGTGGCGGTCGAGTGGCGCAAGCCACAGCCGATCCTTGGCCCCGCTGTCCAATGACATCACAACGACTTGACGGCCATCCGGGGAAATGTCGTAGCTTACTTTGGGATTACCCGCCCCCCCTCCCACCACCGTGATGGCAAAGCCCGGCAGCAAAGGCTCGCTGCGGCCGGAATCCAGTTCCGCCACCCACAGTTCGCTGGCAGTCCCTTTGCGTACCTGGTAAAGCAGCCGCTTTCCATCGGGAGTAATTTGGGGTGCAAAAGCGAAACCTTCGAGCGAGATCTGGCGGTCCCCCGCGTCATCATGCAGCCAGATGGAACTCTGCTTCGAACCCACGGCGGTGATGAGCGAGCGGCCGTCGGGCGCCATCGCGAGGCCTTCTTCTTCGGTCGGCCCCGAAGTAATCTGCTCCGGCTGGCCGTCGGGGAAGCGCTGACGCCAGATATGGAAAGCGCCACCGGAGTTGGAACTGAAGTACATCCACTCTCCATCGGGCGACCACGCGGCAAACAGACAGGCACCAGTGGGCGGGCCGACTTGCCGCCCACCTGAAGTGCCGTCCAGCGGCGCCAGGCGGCAGGGCACAATGGCCCCGCTTTCATTCATCTCCACCATCAGCATCTGCTTACCGTCGGGAGAAGCGTAAGAACGATGGATCATGCCGCGATCATGAGGCGGTACATAGAGATCGCGCGTGCCAGCACGGCTCTCATCGGAGGTGACGATCACCATATGCAGGAACTGATCCTTGATCTCGGAAAACAGCAGCCTGGATTTACCGATCCAGCCGAGCCCCGAAGCGTTCGGGAGCCAGAGCCGCGGCTCGCCTCCCAAAACCGGTACGGTCCAGGTATCCCAAATCTTCCCGGACACGGAATAAATGATCCGCGACCCGTCTGGCGAAAACACCGGACTCATTTTATTGCTGTCATCGCGGGTGAGTTGGACGGGATCGCCGCTCGGCAAAATTTTTACATAGACTTGGCCTGGGGTATTGAAGCTTGACGCACCGCGGATGAAGGTGAGCATTTTGCCGTCGGGGGAGAGGGCAGGTTGGACGGCGGAGTCGGGCAGGTTGGTGATTTGGACCCAATCGGAGCGCGCCGGGGTGGCAGCGGGCCGCTTCAACAGCCACCAGCCCAAGCCTGACGCGGCAACGGCCAGCGCCACAACTCCCGCAGCGATCGTCACCAGACGCCGGGGACGCGCGAGCGGGCGAGCGGCCCCGCTTTGCTCCGAAAGTCGGCCTGACGACGACACCTCCTGCAACTCCTCGAGAGCGAGCTTGACATCGACGATGCCCTGGGCGCGGCGTTCCACATCCTTACGCAGGCAACGGGCGATGATCCTTTCCAGTTCCATCGGCAAGCCTGATGAAATCTCGCTTGCGGCTTTCGGCTCTTTGTGCAGGATGGCGGCAAGCGTGGAGACGCTGTTAGCACCCTCGAAGGCGCGCCGCCCGGTGACCATCTCATAAAGAACCGAGCCGAAGGAAAAAATGTCGGAGCGGGCGTCGACCTGCCTGCCCTCGGCTTGCTCGGGCGACATGTAGGCCACGGTGCCAACGATGGCGCCCTCTTCTGTTTGAGCCGCCATGGTCACCGTAACGCCTTCCGGATCGCGGTCGGTTTTTTCAGTCAGCTTGGCCAGGCCGAAGTCGAGCAGTTTTAGACGGCCATCGTCGGCCACGATGATGTTGGCCGGCTTCAGATCGCGGTGGACGATTCCGGCGGCGTGGGCGCGCGCCAGGGCGTCGGCGATCTGGATGGCATATTTGAGCACATCCTTGAGGCTCAGTCCGTTTTTGCCGATCCATTGGTCGAGCGTTTTGCCGGGCACGAACTCCATGGCGATGAAGGCGGTGGGGCCATCAGGCAGATCCGCGGTGTCGATGTCGTAAATGTGGATGATGTTCGGGTGATTCAGGGCGGAAGCCGATTTCGCCTCCAGCACAAAGCGGCGATTGCGATCAGGACTGGCAGTGGCATCCGGACGCAACACCTTGATGGCGACGGCTCGGTCGAGATGGGTATCGAAAGCACGATACACGACGCCCATGCCGCCGGCTCCGAGCCTGGAATCGATCCGGTAATGGCCTAATGTCTGGCCGATCATCGCTCCAACCATTAGACCTCATTCCCGGACGAGCTAATAGGCCCTGTTGATTACCCGAGTTGCGCGGCCAGCCACGTCTTGGCGAAATCCCAGTCCCGTTTCAGCGTGGCAACCGAGATGTCGAGTACTTGGGCAGCGTCTGCTTCAGTCAACCCGCCGAAGAAGCGTAGCTCAACAACTTTCGCGGCGCGCGGATCGAGATCCTGCAAGCGGATCAATGCTTCGTCTAGGGTCACCAGCCGGTCGTCCACACTGATGCCGGCGTCGTCGCCTTCCCAGCGAGACAATTTGACAATGCCGCCTCCTCGCTTCTCGCTATTCACGCGCCGGGCATGGTCAAGCAAAACGCGCCTCAACTGCTTTGCCGCCACCGCATAGAAATGAGAACGATCCTTCCAATGGACGGGCGTGGAACTGAAAATTCGAAGGTAGGCTTCGTGCAGTACGGCGGTGGTCTGCAAGGTATGCTCGCCGTGCTCGCGGCGCATCTCACGCGCGGCAATCTGGTGCAGGTCGGCGTACACGAGTTCCATGAGTTGGTTGGCGGCGGCGCGGTCGCCGAGCCGCCATCGGTCGAGAAGGCCGGTGACCTGGTGCGTCTCGCGATCTTTCTCCATATCCACTGTGCTCGATTATGAGCTATTTTCTTGTCAAACCGCGCTAAGTTCAATAGGAGGGCAACAATGACACCCGAAGAACTCGGCCGAATCCGCAGAATCTACGAGCAAGCTTTGCCGATGAGCGGTTCTGCCAGGGAAGATTACTTAGCCCGCGAGTGCCGGGACGACGCAAGCATTCGGAAGGAGGTGGAACGCCTACTGAAGGCTCATGGCAACATCCCAAGCTGGATCGAGCGGCCGGTTCTGGGAGCGGCCACAGCGTCTGCCGCCTTCGATCCTCCGAAGTTGGACGGCCGCACTCTCAGCGGTTATACTCTCGTCCGCGAGATCGGTCGCGGCGGCATGGGCTGCGTCTACCTTGCCGAGAGATCCGACGAAACCTTCCACCGCAAAGCCGCGGTGAAGCTGGTACTGCCGCCGGCCGTCTCCGCCGAGGTGATCGCGCGATTCCAGCAGGAACGGAAAATACTCGCTTCGCTGGATCATCCGAATATCGCCAAGCTTCTCGATGCCGGTGTTACGGAAGAGGGCTGGCCCTACTTCGTCATGGAGTATGTGGAAGGACAGCCCATCCATCGCTGGTGCGACGAGCGAAAACTGAGCATTAGCGAGCGGCTGAAGTTGTTTCGCGGCGTCATCGAGGCAGTTCAATACGCTCACCGGCATCTGGTGGTTCACCGGGACCTCAAACCGGGCAACATCCTCGTCGCCAACGATGGGGTGGTGAAGTTGCTCGACTTCGGAATCGCCAAGGTGCTAACCAGTACTGCGCCAGGCGCCCCCCTCGACACTGTAACTCTAGCGGTCATGATGACCCCGGAGTACGCGAGCCCCGAGCAGGTGAACGCTACGGCGATTACGACGCAATCCGACGTCTATTCGCTCGGGGTGGTTCTCTACGAACTGCTTACGGGACACCGGCCCTACCGTTTATTGAGCGCGGCCGTGCATGAGATGGCGCGGGTAATTTTGGAGGTGGAGCCCCTCCGCCCCAGCGAGGTCATCGCCACAACGGAGCGGGCCTCAGGACGCGACAGCGCTCACATCATGCCCGAAAGCGTGAGCGCCACTCGAGAAGGAGATCCGGCTAGCCTGCGCAAGCGGCTGATTGGCGATCTGGATTCAATCCTACTCATGGCCCTGCGCAAGGAACCGGAACGCCGCTATGGCTCCGTGGAATCCTTCGGAGAAGATCTTGTGCGTCATCTCGAACAACGGGCGATTCTTGCGCGACAGGCCGGGCCGTGGGAGAAACTCAAGCGCTTCTGGTGGCTAAATCGCGGCGGATTCACGTTAGGCACCGTGATAGTGGCGATGTTTCTTTCCAGCATGGCAGCGCTGGTATGGCAAGCGCGGCAAAACATTCAGGCAGCCGAACTGGATTCGAGGATCGCACCCTTCCCCGGACCTCTTTGGCTATTCGGTTGGGGTCTCGCTTTGAGTGCGCAGGTGACTGCCGTCTATTTTTCGCGTGCCTTCATGCCGCAGCGCCTCAAGGCGAAGCGCATCGGCGCCGGCAGCGGCGGACTGATTTGGGCGCTCGGCATGATGGGCCGGTGGTGGATCGAACGCGATCTGGGCTGGTGGCACAGCCGGATTGCGGATCCGTCCATGCCAGGATTGCGTTTCGCGACGTGTTTCATGGCTGGGAATACCCTGGTGTTGGTTCTGTACATGATCGGACGCCGGTTCGGTTGGAAGGGCCAGGCGATGGGGCTTTTGTTGCTTGGACTGGGACAGCCGCTTCTGGAACGCATCTGGTTTGGTGAGATTATCCCGGTACTCAGCTTTGCGCCGCTGAGTGCGGCGCAAACTCTCGGCAGTGCAGGCATGTTGATCGGCACCGGG
>JAYVUQ010000540.1:0-12830 GCA_043787785.1 Bryobacteraceae bacterium | reverse complement strand
GCCGCCCGAAGCCGCGCCCATCGGATCCTTCGGCAAATGCGCCCTCGCCTCCCCCGGCAAGGACACGACAACGGGCCATTGGGAAATGGTCGGCATCCACCTCGCCAAGCCCTTTCCGCTCTACCCAAACGGCTTTCCCCCCGACGTCATGGAGGCCTTTGAAGGGGCCATCGGCCGTGGCACGTTGGGCAACAAAGCCGCCTCTGGCACCGAGATCTTGAAAGAATTGGGCGAAGAGCACGTCCGCACCGGCAAGCCCATTGTATACACCTCCGCCGATAGCGTCTTTCAAATCGCCGCCCACGAAGAAGTGATTCCCCTCGCCGAACTCTACCGTTATTGCGAGATCGCCCGCGCCCTGCTGCAAGGACCACACGAAGTGGGCCGCGTCATCGCGCGACCCTTCCTGGGCACCCCCGGCGCCTTCACCCGCACGGCTAACCGGCATGACTACGCCGTGCCCCCGCCGCCTGGCATGTTACTCGACTTACTCGCCGAAAAGGGCATCGCCGTCCACAGCATCGGTAAGATTGCCGACATCTTCCTTGGCCGCGGCATCGCCGTCAGCGACAAAACCAAGTCTAACGGCGACGGCATGGCCAAAACTCTGGCCTCTATGGAAACCACTGGCGCGGGCCTCATCTTCGTCAACCTGGTCGACTTCGATTCGCTCTACGGCCATCGCAACGATGTCGAAGGCTATGCCAAAGCCCTCGAAGCTACTGACCAATGGCTACCGGACTTATTGGCGAAGCTCCACCCGGACGACTTACTCATCCTCACCGCAGACCATGGCTGCGACCCCACCACCGCCTCCACCGACCATTCGCGCGAATACACCCCGCTGCTTTGCTATAGCCCCCAGGCACGCCCAGGTATCGACCTCGGCACCCGCGCCAGCCTGTCCGACATCGGCCAAACCGTAGCCGCCAACTTTGGCGTGAACTTACCGGCCGGTGCCAGCTTCCTGACGGATCTTACCCGCTAACGCTTTGCTGGAGTCCCCCCGGTCTAGCCGACCGCGTCCACGCGGTGGACTAGCGTTTGTTGCGGCGGTTGCGAAGTACCAGGAGAGCGCCGGAAAGCAGGGCCAACGCCGAAGCGCCCATCGAAGCATCGATTTCCGGAGCATCTACAAGCCGGCCAAAAGCCGTGCCCGCCGCGCTGATCGCAATCATTGTGAAGCCAAGAAGTTTTTTCATACGAGGAAAATAGCATCTCGCGTGAGAACTCTCCGATAGGCCAAAGAGGCCCGAGGTTCCAGTACCGGCGGCAAGAAGTACTGCCTGAGCCGATTATTGGGTCATGGAGGCCGGCGGCAATGGGATCGGCATCGCTACCCGCCGCCAGATTTCGATGGCTGGGGCACCCTTGACGCGAATGCTTTGCTTCAGCACGTAGCGCGGATGGCTGACTCGCTTGAGGAACTGCATCGCCGCACCGGCGCGATCACCCTCGCGCACGACAACCCAGGTTTCGTGGAGGAAGATATCCGGACGGGTGGTGGCGGCGAACCAGGCGGGGCCATTGCCATCATGGAGCACTTCTTTGAGCGGGATTCCGGCGGCGGTAAAGATGCCGGTTTGGTCGCCAAAGCCGGCGAGGATGCCATCGCCAGGGTGGTAGTGCTGGCGCAGGTATTCGGCCGCCGGATAAGTCCAAGCCCGGCGATCGATCGAGTTCACTTGCGCCTCTTTCCAGGAGACCCAGTTTTGCGGACGCGGGTAAGCGAGCCAAGGTACCAGGCTGGTGAAGGCGAACACCCACATGGCGGGCCATTGTGCGCGGCGGGGCAACGCGGCGACCAAGGCGGCCGACGCCGCGGCCAGTAGCGGCAAAGCGGCCAAGCCGTAGCGGGCGTTGTAGTAGCTATGCGGCCAGCGGTCCGGAATGAAGATCGGCGTGCCGCTGCCGTGCATGCTCAGGATGTAGAACAGAGGCGTGAGAGCAAGGAAAAACAGCCACCACAAGCGCTTGCCCAACGCAGCCACCAAGCCCAAGGCGGCCAGGCCGATAGTCACCCAATTGGTGTTCAGCCGCGCGGCAGCAAAGAAGTACTCGCCGGCTTTGAGCCAATCGCCATCGCCGGGATAGCGGGCCATGCCGGCCTTGAGGGCAGTCTGGTAAATGCCCTTTGCGGAATAAAGGCCGCGATAGAACTCGAGGGGATCGCCAAAGAAGATCCAGTTGTGGAGTAGCCAGTAGATGGGGGCGAGCCCGGCGATGAAGCAGAAGGTGCCAAAGTGGCCCAGCCGCCGCTGCGACAGATACACGGCGATAGCGGCGAAGGGCAACAGAAACCAGCCTTCGTAGCGCGTCATCGTGGTGACGCCCGCCGCCACCGCGGCCACCAGCAAGCCCAGCCATCGGCCAGTTTGCGCGTAGCAAACTAGACCCCAAAACAAGGCCAAAAAGCCCGCAAAGAGCACCGTTTCGCTCATCGGCGTGGCTTGGAGGTAGAGCAAATTGGGGTTCAGCGCAAAGATCGCCACCGCCATCAGCGCCGGAGCCGTAGCGGTGAGGCGGCGGATGGAGGCGAACAGAAAACAGCCTGCGGTGACGAAACAAAGCGAACCAGCAAAGGCACCGGCGAGGCCCGTGGTCCACCACTTTGCCACGCCGACGAAAGGCAGCATCAGCAAGTGCGGTACGGGCAGCCAGACCGTGCCGATCTGCTCATAGCCCGGCGTGCGGGAATCGAAGATGCGGCGCGCGATGTTGATGTGCGCTGTGGCATCGCCGTACCAAAGCAACTCGCCGCGCTGGGCAAAGAAGATAATGGCAAGCGAGGAAACCAGCGCCAGTGCCATCGCGACGACGGTCACCGGCCAGGGCGAGGGCAAGCTGGGCTCAGCCTCCACCCGGCGCGCGCGGCGCTTCTTAGAAGTGCGTGAAGGCTTTGAACTCACTAAACCGATTATCGATCTCTTCGCGGGTCAAGGTACGGAAACGATCCACGCCGAACATTTCGCAGCAGAAGCTACCCATGACGGAGCCGTAAATCACGGCGCGGCGCAGGACACGAGGGTCATAGTCCTTACGGGCATCGAGGCCGTCGGAGGCGATGGAGCCGAAGAAGCCGGCGGCGAAGCAATCGCCGGCGCCGGTGGGGTCAAACACCTGTTCCAGCAAGTAGCCGGGCGCCATGAAGATGCCGTGGGCATCGAAGAGCATTGCGCCGTATTCACCACGCTTAATGACGAGGATCTTCGGGCCCATGGCCATGATCTTGGCGGCGGCTTTGCGCAGGTTCTGTTCGCCCGAAAGCATGCGCGCTTCGCCATCGTTGATGATCAGGCAATGCCAGCCGGCGATGGTCTTGAGGAGCTCTTCACGGAAGTCGCTAATCCAGTAATTCATCGTGTCGCCGCCCACGAATTGGGCGTTCGGCATTTGCTCGCGCACGTCGCGCTGCAGGGCGGGCACGATATTACCGAGCAAGAGATAAGGCTCTTTCTTATACGCTTCCGGCAGCTTCGGCTGAAAGTTCGCGAAGACGTTCAGATCGGTCTGCAACGTTTCGCGATCGTTCATGTCGGGCGAGTACTTGCCCTTCCAGAAGAACGTTTTGCCAGGGGCGCGTTCGAGGCCCTCGAGATCAATGCCACGCGACGCGAGCAGATCCGTATCCTGAGCGGCAAAGTCGTCTCCGACGACGCCAACAATCTTGACCGTGGTGAAATAGCTGGCCGCGAGGGCGATATAAGTGCAGGCGCCGCCAAGCATCCGGTCGACTTTGCCATGCGGAGTCTCTACCCCGTCATAAGCAACGCTTCCAACAACAACGAGTGACATTCTTTTTATTGTCGGCTATTTCGGATGGAGTCCACGAAAGCTGACTTGGTTCTGTCTGCGCACTGGTTTGCCGGCGCGCTACTCGGCCGCGGCAAAGCCCTTCAGGTAGGCGCGGATTTGGTCTCTCACGCGGCGGAAGGCGGGCAGGACGTCAGGGCCCGTTTGGGCGGCGGGGTCTTCGAAGGTGTGGTGGAGGCGGTTGGAGTGTCCGGGGTAGTGGGGGCAGCTTTTCTTGGCGTTGTCGCAGACGGTAAGGACGATATCGAAAGACTGATTGGCGAATTCGGCCACGGTTTTGGAGCGGTGCTGGGAAAGGTCGATACCGATTTCGGCCATTACCTGGATAGCCTCGGGCCGGACCAGCGTAGCGCTGGTGCCGGCGCTTTCGACTTCGAACTTTCCGCCGTGGTCATGCCGGAGGAGGCCTTCGGCCATTTGACTACGGGCGGAGTTGGCGGTGCAAAGGATAAGGACGCGTTTTTGGGCCATCAGCTGCAGCAGGTAGGGCCGCAGCAGGATTTGACGGCTGGTTTTGTGGCTCTCACAAAGGCGCTCATGAACTTGCCGTCCACTTGGGGCGCGATCAAGTCGACGTCGATGCCTTGGCCGCTCAAGAAAGCGCGGGCGTCTTCGAGGCGGTAGATGCGAGTGGGTTCGAGTTCGACGTTGGTGAAGCCGGCGGCGGTAAGGCGGGCGCGGTAGTCGTTTTCCTCAAGGGCACCAGCGATGCAGCCGACCCAGAGAAGCACCTTTTCACGGATTTCGGAAAGCATTTCACCTTTGGTGACGACGTCGGAGACAGCGAAGCGGCCGCCGGGTTTTAGCACCCGAAAGGCTTCTTTCAAAACCTGATTCTTGTCGGCGGACAGGTTGATGACGCAATTGGAAATGATGACGTCGACCGAGTTATCGGGCAGGGGAATGTGCTCGATTTCGCCTTTCAAAAACTCAACGTTCTCGATGCCGGACTTGTGTTGATTTTGGCGGGCGAGGGCGAGCATTTCGTCAGTCATGTCGAGGCCGTAGGCTTTGCCGGTGGGCCCGACGCGCCTGGCGGAAAGCAGCACGTCGATGCCGCCGCCAGAGCCAAGGTCGAGCACCGTTTCGCCGGGTTGGAGGGCGGCGAGGGCGGTGGGGTTGCCGCAGCCGAGCGAGGCGAGCACGGCCTCGGCGGGCAGGCCACTCTTTTGGGCCTCATCGTAGAGGTTGGAGGTGATGGGATCGATGTCCGTACCGCAGGCGGCGTCGGCCCCACAGCAGGAACTACCTCCCGTAGTGACGCGGAGAGCGGCTTGGCCGTAACGTTCTTTGACGACTTCTTGAATGTTCATAATTTCTCCTATTTGCAAAGGGTGGCAATCGTTTCTGGGGCGATGGCTTCGTTTCGGGTGCAGCATTCGGCGTAAAGGAAGGCCAGGAGTTCCTGAAGGGCTTCAGTATTGGCCGAGTACCAGAGAAAGCTGCTTTCGCGGCGCACTTTCACCAAGCCCTCATTTTTGAGCTTGTCGAGGTGATGAGAAAGGGTGGAGCCGGGAATGCCCAATTCGGTGGCAATGTCACCGACGGTCATGCCGGCAGGGTGGGCGGAGAGCAGGAGGCGCAAGATGCGCAAGCGGGCTTCGGTGCCAATGGCGGAGAACATGTCGGCAAAGCGGACGACTTGGTCTTGGGAAGGTTGGATGGCCATTGGTTTCTACATTTCCATGATTATAGAAATGTAGAATTATGTCAAGGGCAAATTAGGCTGACGGTGGAAGGAAGGGGAGAATTTGGGCGGGAGGGATGATTTTGGCGGTGGAGTGGATGTTGCGTCAGGTCCCTATGAAAACCACACTACTTACAGTCATTTGCTCTTCACTCGCTTTGGCACAAGACACACCGTTGGCTGGCCGGGCTTTGGTTCTGCAGGATTCGCCGGCGAACGCGGTGGCTGCGCGGGCGAATGCTTTTAGCGCGAAAGCACTCGAAGCGCGCGACCGCGCGGCGCGAGCCTTTGCTTCGGCTCCGGCGGCTTCGGGCTCCAATCCAGCCAACGACCAGCCAGGCTGCACGATTGATCCGGCGTCGCCGGCGATTGGAACCGATATTTCACTCTCCTACTTTGGGGCTCCCGCGTCGAGCGTGAATCCATCTTTTGTCGGCAGGTTTCAGACGCTGAAGTCGGGTCCGGTAGACGAGCGGAAAAAGACCATTGAGCTGCCTTTGTATCAAGGCAAGATGGCCGGTTCGGGCGAATCGGTTTGGTACATTCTGACAGATACGACGGATGCGGCGAATGCGGCGGCACTGGGATTGAACCACTCCTCGAAGCTGGCGTACGGAGCGACGGGCCGCGGCGCGCGCAATGCCACACTGTTGAAGGGCGGCGTGTTGGAATTCGAAAGCGGCAAGGTGGATTTCTCGCCGCAGCGGAAGGTTACCCCGGCAACTGGCGCGAGCCCGTTTCCTCCGACCGAGGCCGTCGCCGGTTCCGTGGGTGACCGTAACTATACGCCGCTCGTACGGATCGTGAACGCCGGTGGGCACATTTACAATGCTCCGATGATTGCTTTCAATGTGACTCCCGCCCAGATGATGATTGGCGGACGTCCGAATGCGGCGATGGTGCACGACAAAGTGGTGAGTTTCAACTTTGCCAGCGGCACGGTGACACTCGCTTTGGCCCCTGGCTTTAGCTTTGGCCGCCCGGTGCTCTATCTCTCCACCGAAGCGAGTGTGGAACTTGTGTCCGCCATGGAAGGCGCGACGTTGGCTCCTGGTTTATTGGACATCGCGACGGCGCAGGATGACAGTGCATTCTCAGCGGTGGAGCGCATTTTTGTGTTCTTGAATGGCGCGCGCGGCTGCGACAATCCGCAACGGCAGGGCTTGGAAGCCGCGCTGACCGACGGCGGGTCTCCGCTAAATGTGTTGGGCGGCATTCCGACGCTGAGCACGGATTACAGCCCGCTGTGGGATCTGAACTTGGGTGAGTGGACAGCGGCGGCGCGTAGCAAGAACTTTGGGGCGCGCATGATTGACGAATTCCAGATACTCTCGATGGTGGAGGCGGGGTTGTTGACGGGTCCGGGTGGAGCGAAGTACGGCTCCGTGGGGATCATCATCAATTGCCCGATGGTGTTCCGGTTCCTCTAAATCTCACTCATGACTGCGCCTGACCGTCTGCAGGAATTCGAAAGCGTGGCGTTGCCGCTGCTGCCCGATTTGTATCGGACGGCATCGGCGATGCTGCGCAATCAGACGGAAGCCAAGGACTTGGTGCAGGATGTTTACTTACACGCCTGGAAGTCGTTTCATCGCTTCCAGGCGGGTACGAACTGCCGGGGCTGGGTATTTCAAATATTGTTTCACCGGCTGCATCATCATCGGCGTAAGTTACTGCGGTTCCGGTTGCTGAGCGAGAACGAACAGTTTCGCGAGGACAACCTAGTGGCGGAGATGGAAGTTCCGGAGCGGTTGACCGATGCCGAGGTATTGGCGGCGCTGGATGTGTTATCGCCAGAGCACCGGGAAGTGGTGCTAATGGCGGATGTAGAACAATTTTCTTGCCGGGAGGTTTCTGAAATGTTGGGTATTCCGATGGGTACCGTCATGTCGCGCTTGAGCCGCGCGCGCACGAAGTTGCGCGTGACGCTGGCGGGCCCGGCAGCGGCTTTCGGAATCGGGCAGGCGCGGGAGGCGAAATGACCTTGCATTGCCCGGAAGCGCGGCCGTTGTTGGACTCCTATCTCAGCAATGAATTGCAGGTAGAGACTCTGCACGCGGTGAACCGGCATCTGGCCGAGTGTGCCGGTTGCCGGACGGCGCTCACCTCGCGGGAACGCACGCGAGCGGCGGTGAATGCGGCGGTGCGCAGCCTGACGCCGGACGATGACTTTGCGGCTTTGGTGCGGGACTCGGTGCGGGCCGAAGCGGGGCGCTCACACCCCTGGAGGGCATGGGGTCTAGCCGCGGCGGCCATGTTGGTATTCGGTTTGGGCTATCTGCAGTGGCGCACGGATGCGGCGCAGATTATGGCCCGCTTAGGTCTGGGAAAAGGCGACCATATTTTCTGCGCCCGTGGGGGCTTTTTCCCGGATGCACCGCCCACTCCCGCCGAGATGCGGGAGCAGGTGGGTGCGTCGTATGCGCCGCTGGTGGACCAGGTGATCGGGCATGCGAAAGGCTACGTAATCCGTGAAGGGCACCTTTGCCATTGGGAGGAGCGGGAGTTTGTTCATTTCATCCTGGAGAAGCAGAACAAGCTGATTTCGGTGATGCTGACGCGCAAGCAGCGGCCGGATGAAGTATTTCCGCGGCACTCTTTGTTGGCGGCGATGCGGGCGAATGGGATGCCGGTGTATACGACGGAAGACAATGGGATGGCGATTGCGGGTTTGGATACGGGCCAGCACTTGGCGTTCGCGGTGAGCGAGCGGGGGGCGACGGAGGGGCTGAGCCTGTTGGCGGCGTTGGTGCCGGCGTTGCCGCATTAAGTACTGCAATGGTGCGCTGATGCGGTGTCGGATTTTCCGTTCAGCCGCGAACGCAGTGAGCGGGCCACATTGCTTGCTTGGTGTCGTCGGCAAGTGCAGGGCCCGCTCACTGCGTTCGCGGCTGGAGGATAGCATGGGGGTAGGCATTCTATTGAGCAGTCAGAGCGGTCGTTGAGTGTCCCGGACGCGTGATACCGTAAACGCCATGCGACAACTGCTGACTGCCTTGGCCATGATCCTGCTGTGTACTTGCCAAAAGCCGGAGGAAGAGTACGATCTGATTATTGCCGGAGGCTCGGTGCTGGATGGGGAAAATCATCCGGCGGTGAATACCGATATTGGGGTGCGGGGCGGGAAGATTGCGAAGATCGGCGCGCTGGGGAGCGCGGTGGCCAAGCAGCGGATTGACGCGCGGGGCTTGACGGTGGCGCCGGGCTTTATCGACGGACATTCGCACTCGGATTACTCGATGCTGCGGGAGCCGAAGGGCGAGAGCATGGTGCGGCAGGGGGTAACGACGCAGATTATTGGGGAGGGGCCCTCGGCGGGTCCGGTAAAGCCGGAGAAGCGGGGCTTGGAGATGGAGGGCGTGAAGGTGGATTGGAGCACGCTGGGCGGGTATTTTGCGCGGCTCGAAAAGCAGGGGATCGCTACCAATATCGGCTCTTATGTGGGGCAGGGACAGATTTGGAATTACGTGATGGGCGACACGTTCAATATGCCGACGCCAGCGGAGATGGAGGCGATGAAGAAGCTGATTGGGGAGGCGATGGAGGATGGGGCGCTAGGCTTATCTTCGGCGCTGATGCTGCCGCCGGCGAATCTCGCGCATGCACCGGAATTAGGGCAGATGGCTTCGGCGGTGGCGCCGAGGCACGGCATTTACTCGTCGCACATTCGCGATGAGGGCGAGACGGTGTTTGAGGCGGTGAAAGAAGCGATAGAGGTGGGGCGGCGGGCGAAGGTGCCGGTGGATGTGATCCATCTGAAGATTGCGCATCAGAAGCTGTGGGGGCGGATGAACGAGGTTGTGGCGTTGATTCAGAAAGCGCGCGACGAGGGCCAAATCGTGACGGCGAATGTGTACCCTTATACGGCGGGGCAGAACAGCCTGGTGTCGATTGTGCCGCCTTGGGCGCACGAAGGCGGGCGCGAAAGGCTGTTGGCGCGGCTGCGCAATCCGGTGGACCGGGCGCGGATGCATCGCGAGGTATTGAGCGGCTTGCCGAACTGGTATAACCACTACCTGGCGGTAGGCGGGGATTGGAGCCGCATGTTGCTGGTCTCGCTGAAGAGCGAGCGGTTTAAGCGCTTTCAGGGCCAGCGGATGAGCGAGCTGATCCAGGCCGAAGGAAAAGATCCGGTGGAGACGATGTTTGAGGTGATCCTCGAAGAGAAAGGGCAGACGCCGACGGTGTTCTTTCATCACAGCGAAGAGGATATGCGTATGGCGCTGAAGCAGCCTTGGACGTCGATCGGGTCAGATGGGGCGGCGGTAAATCCGGAAGGGCCGACGGGAGTGCCACACCATCATCCGCGTTATTACGGCACGTTCCCCAGGATTCTGGGCAAGTATGTGCGCGAGGAGAAATTGCTGACGTTGCCCGAGGCGATCTACAAGATGACGGCGCTGAATGCGGAGAAGTTGGGCATTAAGGACCGGGGCCGGTTGAAGGAAGGGCTGGCGGCCGATATCACCTTGTTCAATGCGCGGATGGTGCTGGACCAGGCGACGTTTGAGAAGCCGAAGCAATATCCGATTGGCATCCCTTACGTGATTGTGAATGGGCAGATTGTGCTGGACCGGGGCCGGCACACGGGCAACCTGGCGGGCAAAATTGTGTATGGAGCGGGCAAGAAGTAAAAGAAAGGTGAGCGGCGGAAGAGCGTTGCGCTTTCGAACACTCTGCCGCTCACCGGAGGTTCCGGGGCCAGATGCGAGCTGGCGGCCGGGGAGGACTTACTTGCTACTACTCATAAGTCGTTTTCGCGGGCGATTCGTCTCACTTATTTTTCAATTATTTTTGGGGGTGATGAAAAAACGGCCGGAAGCGTATAGCTTCCGGCCGTTTTCTCTACAGTAGAGATTTTAGAAGTAAAGCTTCAGGGCCATCTGCATCGAGCGCGGGGAGTTCAGCAGGTCACCCGCCCCCGTGAGTTGGCCAAACTGGTTGCTCTGGAGGCTAAGGCTGCCGGTGCCGAACCTCACCCGGTTGAAGGCATTGAAGGCCTCGGCGCGGAAATCGAGCCGGATGCCTTCTTTGATCGGGAACGACTTCGCAATCGAAATGTTCTCGTTGTAATTGCCGAACTGGCGGAACTTCGGGTTGTACCGGGTCTGATTGCCAAAAGTGTTCGCGGGTTGGGCCGGGAAGAAGCTGAGCGGTTGCACGAAGCGATCGACAAACGGATCGAAGTGGTCCCCCTGGCTGGGCGCGCGCCATCCGTCATAGCTTGAGATGATCGGGCGTAAACCGCCGCTGAACAGGGGCAGGGAGTTACTGGTGCCCAAACCAAGCGGGAGGCCGCTCGAGTAGAAGGCGGTGCCAGAGACACGCCAGCCGCCGACGATCCAGTTGGCCACCGGGTTGGTGGCGAGGAAGCGCTTGCCTTTGCCGAACGGCAGGTCATAAACGGTGCCGAGCTTGAAGTTATGCGGCACATCGAACTGGCCGATGGACTTTTCGAGGCCGCGATTGAAGTGATCCATCGCTTGTCCCCCGATCCAGTAGCTGTCGGCGTCGGTGAGGATCTTCGAGAAGACGTAAGAGGTCTGGAACTGCAGACCGCCCGAGTAGCGCTTCTCAAAGCGGATCATCGCCGCATGGTAGCTGGAGTGGCCTGAATGGTCACCGCCGCCGGAACCCGTGTCGATGGCGTTGTATTGCGGATAAGGTCGCAGCGAGCGGCCAACGGTCGCCTGCGAACCCCAGCCGCCAGTGCCCCTCAGCCCCGAGGGGTCGGCGAAGTTGGGGTAGGGCAGGCGGATGCCCGCCGCCACGGCCGCCGGCGACGTGATCGACGAGTTCAGCAGCGTGGCGCCGTATTGGGTGAGGTATTTCGGATCGAGTTGGTTGTAGTTGAGCAAGCCCGCCTGCAGGCCCGAGCCGAGCGAGGCGTTGTAGGAGGTCTCCATCACCATCGTCGAAGACAGTTGACGTTGGATGGAAAGATTCCACGTGATAAAGGCCGGCGGCTTAGTCGCCTCCCGGCCCTGCCACCAGGGCATCGCATCGCGGTTGGCAAAGCCGGGGTCAATAAACGGCGGCGCGGACCAGGCTGGCAAGCCGTTCTTGGCGAGATACGACGGTTGGAGCCCGTTCGTGCTGTCCGGGAAGTTGAGCCCCAGTGTAAAGCCCCGTTGGTGGGTGCTGCCGGTTACCGTGGTGATGTTGCCGTAGCTCAAACCCGCCGACGCGCGGATCACCGTCTTTTCCTTCAGCGTGTAAGCCATACCAAAGCGGGGGCCAAAGGCCTTGAAGTAGGAATCGGCCAGCGAACGGGTCCCTTCGCGGCCTGGGCCGGTGCCGGCGTAAATCAAAGCGCCCTTGATCCCCCCCGCGTACGGATTCGGCTTGTTGGGATCAAAGTCACTCCAACTGTCGTTCTCACCGCGGGGCGGCAACATGGTCTCCCAGCGCAGGCCGAGGTTAATCATCAGGTTCTGCTTCACGCGCCAATCAGTCTGGACAAAGCCGGCGTAGGACGGCCATTGCTGGCCGATGTAGCGAACCGTCTCAGCGACGCCGTCCGCGGCGTAACCGAGCAACATCGATGCGATGGGACTGCCGCCCGCCGTAGTGAAGTTGGTGTCGATGCCGCCGGTGGCCAACGGCCTGGCGGTGTTCTTGAAGTCGAACGTCATACAACCGGACACGCACTGGCGGCCGAAGCCATTGTAGAACTGATACATGGCCTGCCCACCGAATTTGATGGTGTGCTTGCCTTTGATGACGGTGACGTCGTTGGCAAACTGCTTGATGAAGTTTTCGGAGCCATTGTTGGCGCGGCCGCCCCATTGGCTATAGCCGTTCGAAAAATTCATGTTCACCAGGTTCTGGTCGCAATCGACCACATTGACGGCGCAGTACTTGTCTTTCCACTTGATGCCGCTAATCACCGTCGCCTGCGGCGGATCGTGGTTCTCCTTCCAGTTGTTGCCGCCGCCATAGAAGTGGTTGAAGACGGTGGGCGAGATGTTCCAGTCCCAACTGCCGCGGAAGACGTCCGAAGGGCGGCGGGTGTCGTTGTAATTGACGAAATTGCCGGGCAGGTCAGGCACGCCGTTGGCGCTGGGCTTCTCGAAGCTTCGGTTGTAACCCCAGTAGCCAGAGATGCGATGCTTATCGTTGAAGACGTGGTCGCCCTTCACACTGATCTTAGTGTTCGGCCGTACGACGCTGCCATTGGTGACCAGGAAGTTGTTCTGCACGTAGCCTACGGTTCCCGGCGCGGCCCCGTTGTTGGGCACGGGCACGGGGCCACTGCGGAAGGCGGCCAGGGCCTTCACAATGTTGGGGTCGAATAGGCTGGCCGGAATCTGATTGTTCGCGAAAGGTG
>JAYVUQ010000539.1:0-7046 GCA_043787785.1 Bryobacteraceae bacterium | reverse complement strand
GCCTCAAAATGTTCCGGCTTGCCGGCGCCGCCTGAAGCAATCACCGGGATCCGGGTGGCGCGCGAAACGGCCCGCGTCAAGGCACAATCAAAACCAGTCTGGACGCCATCGGTATCCATCGAGGTTAACAAAATCTCTCCCGCGCCCAAGGCTTGCCCCCGCGCGGCCCATTCCACCGCATCCGTCTCCTCGTCGTGCCGGCCACCCTTGGTAAATACGTTCCAGCCCCCCGTCGAATTCCGGCGCGCATCGATTGCCAATACGACGGCCTGGGCACCGAATTCGCGGCTCAGTTCGGCGATCAATTCAGGCCGGCGCACCGCCGCCGTATTCACCGAAACCTTGTCCGCGCCAGAAACCAAAATTCGCCGCGCATCGGTAACCTGCCGGATGCCGCCGCCCACCGTCAACGGGATAAATACCTTGCGCGCCGTACGAAACACAACATCGGCCATCGTATTGCGCTCATCGCTGGATGCCGTGATATCCAGAAAGACTAACTCGTCGGCGCCTTGCTGATTGTAGCGATTCGCTAATTCAACCGGGTCGCCGGCATCTTTCAAATTGACGAAGTTAACGCCCTTTACCACGCGGCCCGCTGTAACATCCAGACACGGAATAATTCGTTTAGTCAACATGTCATAGGCTCGCGAAGTTGCGCATAATTGCCAATCCGAGTGGGCCACTCTTCTCCGGATGAAATTGCACACCGAAGACGTTGTCGTGCTCCACGGCCGCCGAAAAATCCGTCGAGTACGAGCACGTCGCCGCCGCCTCCGGCACCACTGGCGCGTAGTAACTGTTCGCGAAATAGACAAACGGTCGCGCTCCGAGGTTGGTTAGTAAGCGCGAACTGGCCACCGGGCGAATCTCATTCCAGCCCATATGCGGCACCCGCAATTCGGCGCCAAACCTCCGCAGCCTCCCGGGAATGATGCCCAAACCGGCAATTCCTTCGGCCTCTTCGCTCCCCTCAAACAAGCCCTGCATTCCGACGCAAATGCCAAAGAAAGGCCGCCCACCACGCACATACGCAAGAATCGGTTCGCGCAAACGCATCGCGTCGATGGCCCTCATCATTTGCCCAAAATGCCCCACGCCCGGCAATACTAACTTCTCCGCGCTCCGGATCTCCGCCGCCGAATCAATCAGTTGGTACTCGGCACCGATCTCGCTCAAAGTGTTCTGCACCGAGCGTAAATTCCCCGCGCCATAGTCGATGATCGAGATCATAGTAAGCCCTTAGTAGACGGCAATTGATCCTTCAACCGCAAGTCCGTGGAGCAGCCATAGCGCATCGCCCGCGCAAAACACTTAAAGATGGCCTCAATCTTGTGATGGCTAGATCGCCCGTACATGATCTTCGCGTGTAAGTTCGCGCCGGCGTGCACCACAAAGCCATCGAAAAAGTCCGGCAGCAGTTCCACCTGTAGGTCGCCTACATGGCGGACGCGCACGGAATCCTGATAGACGAGCGCGGGACGCCCGCCCAAGTCGATGGCCACCACAGCCAGCGTTTCATCCATCGGCAGAACGAAGTAGCCCGCCCGGTTGATGCCCTTCCGGTCTCCCAGCGCCTTCGCAAATAGTTGTCCCAGTACGATGCCCACGTCCTCCACGGTATGGTGTTGATCCACATCCAGGTCGCCGGTCGCCTTCAGGTCCAGGTCGAATCCGCCGTGTTTGGTGAACAACTCCAGCATGTGATCGAAAAAGCGGATGCCGGTAGAAATGTTGTAGCGGCCCTTGCCCTCCAACTTTAACTTACCCGTAATCTGGGTTTCTTTCGTGATGCGTTCGATGGTGGCTTGGCGCATGGACGTTAAACAATTCCTTCGAGTTCGTTTATATTTTCGACGATGTGGGCGGCGCCTTCTGCCTGGAACAGGCGAATCAGTTCTGCGCGATGCCCGTGGGTATCGGCTGCCACTCCCACGAACGGCACTCCGGCGGCACGTGAGGCCCGCGCATCATCCACCGTGTCACCCACATACAATAGCGGGCGCTCCCGGTCGAGCGCGGCAATCTTCAGGAGCCCCTCAGGATGAGGCTTCTGTTGCTCGACATCGTCGGCGCCCACCATCACCGCAATGGGCAGGCTCTTCGCGAACCGGTCCAGCGTCATTTGCGCCTCAAAGCGCAACCGCCCCGTGAAAATGCCGAGGTCAAAACGGGAATGCAAGCGCTCCAACAGGCCGGGCAAAGGTAACCAGCGCTCTCGCTGCATCAAGCCTGGTTGTTGGTCGCTGCCAAAGAATGTCTCGTTGAATCGCGCCACCACCGTCTCGTATTCAATCGTCTTTCCCAGGTCCGCACAAATCTTTTGTGATAACGACCAATCGTTGTTCCACCCGCCCTGATTCTTGTATTCCTGAATCAGCTCGCGCTCAATGGTCTCGCCCGTAAAGAGCTTCACCGTTTCGACAATGGTGGCCCGGTAGCTCTCACTTACTTCCACCAACACGCCGTCCATATCGAATACGATAATTCGTTCTGCCATTTACCAGATCTCCCGCATCTCTCGCATGAAACGTTCTGTCTGCTCCTGCCGGCCCACGGTAACGCGCACGGCGCCCGGTAATTCATAACTACGGTCCCGCACCAAGACTCCCCGGCGCCGAAGCTCATCGCGAACCGGCACCGCCCGGTCACCGGCTTCAAAAAGCACAAAGTTCGCCTCGCTGCGCCAATAGTGAATTCCCAGCGCATCGAAGAACCCGTAGAGCATCTCTCGAGAGGCGATGGCCTCGGCGACGAAGCCGTTGACATACTCCGTATCGGATACTGCCACTCGCGCGGCTAACGCCGCCAGTAAGTTCACGCTGTAGGGCGACTGCGCCTTGCGCAAATGTGCCATGTTCGCCGCTTCCGACATCAGGCATCCCATCCGCATGGCCGCCATGCCATAAGCTTTCGAGAACGTGCGGCTCACAAAGAGATTGGGGTATTTCGAGATGAGAGGCAAGGCTGTCCGGCCACAGAACTCGTAATAAGCCTCATCGATCAGCACGGCTGCGTCCGGCGCGGCTTGCAAGATGCGCTCCACTACGTCCAACCCAATGCCACCACCGGTCGGGTTGTTCGGATTGGCCACCAGAATCGCCCGCGTCGACGGCCGAATCTCGCCCAGAAACCGGTCCACCGGAAACGCCAGCGTCCGGGCTTCATATGCGACTTCACACAGTTGGGCCCCAGCGAGTTCGGCATAAAAACGATACATGGCATACGACGGAGTGAGTGTAAGTACTTCATCGTCGTCGTCGACATAAGTGTTGATCAGGACCTGAATCGCCTCATCCGTGCCATTGCTGAGTAGTAGCTGATCCGGCTGAACCCCGAAGAACGTCGCCAAGGCGGGCCGGGTCTCCTCGTATTCGGGATAAACGGCCAGCAACGGCTGGGTCAGTACCTGCCGCAGATACTCGGCTACCTTGGGGGAGCATCCCACCGTGTTCTCGTTAAAGTCGAGCCGTAACTTGCCGGCGCGCCCTCCCGAAGGTGGATGATAGGGCGCCATCTTCAACACGGCAGGCCGTGGCGCAATCATGTGAGCCTCACTTCCACTGAACGCGCATGCCCTTCCAGCCCCTCGGCGCGAGCCAGCGTAGTAACCGTGGAAGATAAGCCGCGTAAGCCGCGCTTGGTTAAGGTTTGCGTCGCGATGACCTTGACGAAGTCTGCCGAGGATAGCCCTCCGCGCAGGCGGGCGGCCCCGGACGTTGGCAGAACGTGGCTGGGTCCGGCGGCGTAGTCGCCTGCCGCCTCCGGGCTCGCGGCACCCAGGAAAATACCGCCCGCGTGCCGGATGAGAGGCAGCAAGGCCGGTTCGTGCAAACTCAGATGTTCGGGCGCAAATCGATTCGACAGTTCGGCCGCCTCTTCCAGGGAGCGCACCAGTAAGATGGCAGAATTCCTGTTAATGGCCACCCGCGCAGTAGCTGCGGTGGTCAATGTGCTCAGTTGTCGCTCGATCTCCGCCTGCACGGCGGTAGCTAGTTGCTTCGATGTGGTAAGTAGAATTGCCGAGGCGTCAGTATCATGCTCGGCTTGCGCCAACATATCCGCGGCGATCCATCGCGGATCACCCTCCGCGGCGATGATGAGGATTTCGGTTGGTCCGGCAATAAAGTCGATGCCTACTTCGCCGGAGAGTAACTTCTTGGCTGCGGCGACATAGATATTGCCAGGTCCCACGATGCGGTCGGCCTTCGGCACACTTCTCGTGCCATAAGCTAGCGCGGCAATTGCCTGCGCTCCGCCGATCTGGAAGACATGTTCTACTCCCAGCAAGCTGGCCGTGGCATAGATTTCCGGTACTACCTTGGGCGAGGTGACACAAATCAGCGGTACCTTGGCGACCTGCGCGGGAATTACCGTCATCAAGAGAGTGGAGGGCAGGGGATAGCGCCCTGCCGGCACATAGGCGCCTACTACATCCAGGGGCCGCACAACCTGTCCCACCGCAACACCAGGCGAAAAGACAGCCTTTTTCGCCACGGGTAACTGTAACTTGGCGAAGGCCTGGATGTTCTTCGCCGCGCTGCGCACCGCGCGCTTGAAATCGGCCGAAACGGCGCGCTCCGCCTCCTTCAACTCTTCTGGCGCTACGACGACGGATTTGCGGGTTAGCCCGTCAAACTGCCGGCCATACTCCAGTAATGCTTTGTCGCCGCGCTTCCGCACCGCTTCTAGGATGGGTCGTACGGTTTGTTCCGCCTCGCCCATGCGCGCGGCTTTGCGTTCGAGTAACTTTCCGGCTTGCTTCGCATCAAGAATTCGGATCATGCGTTTACATCACAATCTTATTCAGCGGATACTCGACGATGCCTTGCGCTCCCGCTTCTTTGAGCCGCGGAATAATCTGGCGCACGGTGATTTCTTCGAGAATCGTATTCACGGCAAGCCAGTTACCCCGGCTCAGATGCGAGACAGTTGGATTTTTGAGTGATGGCAGCACCGCCAGCACGCGATCAAGATTCTCCTGCTCCACATTGAGCATTAAGCCCACTTTGCCCAATGCGGCCATCGCGCCTTCCAGCAGCATCTTCAAGTCTTCCAGCTTGCGCCGTTTCCATGGGTCCTGCCAGCTTTGCACGTTGGCGATAAGTTGCGTATTCGATTCGAGTAACTCCTCTACGATGCGCAGTTTGTTCGCGCGCAAGGAGGAGCCCGTCTCGGTCACTTCGACAATCGCGTCGGCCAAATATGGCGGTTTTACCTCGGTGGCCCCCCAACTGAACTCCACCTTGGCGGTAACTCCGTGCTTGGCGAGGTAGCGTTTCGTAAAGTTGACGAGTTCCGTAGAAACGATCTTGCCTTCCAAATCCTTTACGCTATGAACCGGCGAATTCTCTGGCACGGCCAACACCCAGCGCACCTTGCGGGAGCTTTGCTTGGAATACACCAACTCCGCCACCGTTTCCACTTTGGAATCGGTCTCCAGCACCCAGTCATAACCAGTAAGTCCGGCATCCAGCACGCCATCTTCTACGTAGCGCGCCATCTCCTGGGCCCGGATCAGCATGCATTCGATTTCCGCGTCGTCAATCGCAGGAAAATAGGATCGCGACGAAATCGTAATTTGAAAGCCGGCGCGCCGAAAGAGGTCCACCGTGGCGTTTTCGAGGCTTCCCTTGGGCAGCCCTAACTTAATTTTATTCATCTTGGTCCTCTTAGCTTCGATATACTTCGCTGGGGTCGTAAGTGCGGGGCTCAGTTTCTACCCACGCTTCGTCCTGCAACGCGCGATAGAAACAGCTCTCATAGCCAGCGTGGCAGACGCCGGGGCCCACCACCTCTACCTGGATCAGCAGGGCGTCGGCGTCGCAGTCGGTCTGGATTTTCTTGACCAGTAATACATGGCCCGAACTCTCGCCCTTCCGCCATAGCTTCTGGCGGCTGCGGCTGAAGAAAACTGCCTTGCCGGACTCAACGGTCAAGCGGAGACTCTCCTCGTTCATGAATCCGACCATCAGCACGCGGCCGCTCGCTTGGTCCTGAATCACCGCTGTGATCAGGCCATCCAATTTGGCAAAATCTAACTCGGAAATCGCTTTAAGGCTCATAGCAATAAAAAACCCGCCGAACACTCGGCGGGGCAACCTTTCTGACTGGAATCAGGGTGACTATCCGTTGGCCCGCCGTACACACGTCGCCCCGTGGTGGTGATGGACGTGATGAAGAAGGGCAAAGAACATGAAGCCGTAGTTTACCACACCACTGGTGAGTGACGCAAAGTCTCCGACAATGAAAAACGCCCACCGGCCGCAGCCGATGGGCGTCACGGGGCGAAAGGAGACTTACTTCTTCGCCGCTTTGGCCATCTTCGGTTGACGAGCCTTCACCATCATCCGGATCTTGCTGTACACCGCCTCCGGCAAGATCTTCTTCTCTACCAGCTCATTGCGGCCCTTGTACGGACGGCCGTCGACGATCTTCTGCGCGTAAGCATCGCCCACGCCAGGCAGGGCCTTCAGTTCATCGAGCGTGGCCGAGTTGATGTCGACCGTCGTCGAAGGAGCGGCCATTTTGGCAGATTCCTTCTTCATAGTCTTCTCGGCCATCTTCGGCATCGGAGCCGGAGCAGCCGCCTGGGGAGCTGCACTCAGCGTCGCCGCCAGGGCGACTAGGGCGAACACGGACAGTTGTAATGTTTTCATGGAATTGTTAAACCTCACAGCTCGAGACGGTGATGATAGGGGATTGGGCTCGGGTTTAATCCATACTTAACCTTTGTCGCCGCAACTAGTTTGGCCTCGCGCAGAGGTTTGTCATATCATCGGAGCTTGCCGTTCCGTTTTGCCATCTTGCTCACGTTCTTCCTCTTCAGGCTGGACGCCCAATTCGACCCCGGACGCGAACTGAACCAGAAGCTGGCCAAGCGCACCGCCGATCGCCTGCAACTGCGCTTTGAAGTACGGCAAAGGGCGGAGAACCGCACCGGCACCGTTTTTGGACGGGATCGCGACTTGGCGGCCGACTTCGTCCGCACGCGCATCGGGCTCACCTATAAGCCTGTCTCCTGGGTGAAGGTTTCGGTGCTCGGG